>DASQBW010000469.1:0-15660 GCA_035635015.1 Draconibacterium sp.
GCGTATAAATTAGCCATGCATAAAATGTGTATGGTCGATTATGAAATGTAAACGACCAATTCCCTGATAAAACATAGGAAATGGGGAGCCAAAAACACGCCAACAATAACTGAAATTGCATAACGAATTTGTACAATTTTGAATTTGTGTTTCTTCTCAAAAGAAGGTGTATCAATAGCGTATAAGCTACAATTCCAATCCAGGAAGTAACAGAACCCAAAGGTAGAGTTTTAGTGCCAAAAAAGTTTAAACCCAGCACTTCTGGCTTAATTAACAGGCAATAAAGCGATAGACCTAAAAATAGAAGTAATAGTATAATCTTGATTCTCATGGTATTATTCACTAATCTCAACAATCGATGGAAGGCGTTTCCATTCGCGGTGCAACAAAAAACCTACTACTAAGGCCGACATTGCGTCTGAAACCGGATAACTCATCCATATCCCATCAATATCAAAAAAATGTGGCAGAATATATATAAGAGGAATCAAGCCAATTACCTGGCGAAATATTGTTGCAAACATCGACAAACCTGCTTTCCCAATGGCCTGAAAAAAGTTTGAAGCCACCACCTGAAAACCAACTAGTGGCAGGGCCAGAACCACCAGCCTCAATCCTCTGGAGGCTATATTAAATAATATTTCACTGTCGCTATTAAACACTTTGATAATAATACCCGGAAAAGCCTCAATCAGCGCATACGAAGCAACGGCGATAAGCGTTGCTGAAATAAGTGTTATTCTTAAGGTATCCTTTATTCGTTTTACTGATTTTGCGCCGTAATTAAATCCGATAATTGGCTGAGAAGCCATATTTAATGCCACAATTGCCATAATAACCAGTGTTAATACCGAATTAATTATTCCCATGGCTCCGACAGCCAAATCGCCTCCAAAAACTATCAATTTTTTATTTAACAATCCCTGAACAAAACTTCCGGCAATCTGCATCGAAAACGGAGCCATTCCAATTGCGAGTATTTCTAATAGTATTTCCCATCTGATTATTAGATGTTTAACGCGTAGCCTCACAACAGCGCGTTTACTTTTTGTAAAGTGATACAGCACCCATAACATTAACACAAACATCGATATTATGGTGGCATAGGCAGCACCTTTTACGCCCATATCCAAAACAAAAATGAAAATGGGATCGAGCACTATGTTGGTTATTGAGCTTATAAGCATGGAAATCATTGCAATACGTGCATTTCCCTCCGAGCGAATGACGTTGTTCAAGGAAAAGCCAATAACCATGAATGCTACTCCTCCCAAAATTATGTTCAGGTAGTCATTTGCATACTGGAATATTTCTTCGGTGGAACCAAACGACCTTAGAATAGGGACTTTCAATGAATAGGTTACTATCATTATCAATAATGAAACTATTATCATTAAGATGAAGCTCGTACCCAGGGTTTGTTCGGCTTTTTCCATATCGTTCTTCCCCAGGTTAATGGATACAAAAACGCTGGTTCCAATCCCTATAAGCATACCAAAGCCCATCATTATAAGCATTACTGGGAAAATGACAGAAATTCCGGATAAAGCTTCAGCTCCAACTCCCTGGCCAATAAAAATACGGTCGACAATGTTGTAGAGTGCATTTACGAAAACCCCGATAAAGGCGGGAATAAAATATTTGAGCATCAGGCGGCCAACATGGGCATCCCTTAATTCGTCAATGTTCTTCATCAGAAATACAAAGGTAAGTATTATGCATAAACATTTACGCCACTGCTTTGTTTTGGCACATTTAATAACGTAAATTTGCATGCTCTGAAGAAATAGATCATGAAAAAAACAAAAATTAATGAGGCGATTAAGAACCAGCTTTTTTCGGCAGAAAAGGACCAGGTTTTGGCTGCAATTAAAGAACTTAAAAGTAGTGGAAACAAGGAATATCTTCCCATATTATTTGAGTTAATGCTGGCTGGTGCGGAAGTAGAAATTGAACTTGAAATTCAGAAGTTACTCGGAACAGTGAAAGACAAGGAAACCATTCCGGTATTTATTAGTGCCTTAAATGAAGAAAGATTCAAATCAATTCGGAAAAAAATAGCCACTGCCTGCTGGCAAAATGGATTAGATTTTTCAGCGGATATAGAGGTATTTACCAATTTGATTATTACGGAAAACTGGGAAACTGCTTTTGAAGCATTTACCGTAATTGATAATATGGAACATTTCCCATCAAACGAGGTTATGAAACCAATTAAACTAAAAGTAGCCGCGGCCTTAAAAGTGGCGGACGAACAACGCGCCTATTTGTTGGAAGAGCTCTTGAAATTATCCTCTTGATAGACTGTGCAAATTGCGTATCTTACCCAAAATATTACTGGTTTTTGTTTTTGTTTTGAACGGAATCATAGGTCATTCGCAAAACGAATCTTATCTTTTACCGCTGGATAACCGGGTAGCTGTAAATCCATCATTTGCAGGTTTAAACAGGAATAATTCTTACCGTACAGGAAATCAATATTACTTTGTCAATGCTCAGGAAACTTATAATTTGTTTTACGCTTCGTGGGATGCTTATGCTGAGAAGCTGAAAGGAGGAGTGGCTATTAATTTCGGACAGGGACTAATTAGCCAAGGTAATATCAGTACGTCAGAATTTGGATTTTCGTATTCGGGATTTCCCATAAAAACAAAGAACGGAGAAATTCTATTAACAGTCGGAACAAACTTTGTTGTAGCAACTAAACAGTGGACGGTGGCATTTTTGGATAAGATGCTAAGTAATAAAGATGATCCGTCGAGTTCACCGGGGAATGAATTTTTACGTTATACGCTTACCAAACCAAAAATTGGCTTTTTATGGACAAACAGCAGCATGCACTTAGGTTTAACTGTTGCTGCTCCATATCGTATGAATATAGCTTCGGATGCCATCGAGTCAACAGAAGATACAACGCCGTTAAGCCTGGTTTTTTACCTTTCAAAAAATATTGACAAAAAGATTCGTGATCTGTATTCCAAACCCTTTCTGCTTTCTCCCGAATTAATTGTATTTTATCATGAAGAAAGTATTTACAGCCGGCTTCGGCTTATTTCGGAACACACTGATAAAACATGGGGATTTTTTATACAAAACGATTATACCAATAATGTTCATAGTTTAGGCGGTACAATTGGTTACCGGCAGAATTTCTATAGATTAAATTTGAATGCCGGAATGGGCTTGCCGAAAATCTCAAAGGATTCATCATTTATATGCGAACTATCATTAAGTATTATTATTCCGCCATTTAACTATTCGCAGATTTATCCCTGGTCTGGAAATAACAAAAACTAATGATCCGGAATAGGAAACATTGAAGGGTGTTATTAAAAGAGAAATCCGTTTTCATCATTCTGTTAACGGATTTCATGGGGAACTTTTTAGGAAGGAGATACGCTGTCTAAACAGAGTTATTTCGCTTTCATTCCCTAAAAGTAACTTGTTTAATCCATGTAGGAGTTCGATATTATAAGTGCGGACAATATTTTTATGATTTGCAGTTCGGATTTATCAATTCGGACTATTAATAAGCTCATCTTTAATGCTTTCTGAGTAGCGGGCAGGAGTTGTGCCTGTCGCCTTTTTAAAGGCTTCATAAAACGTGGTTTTGGAATTAAACCCGGCTTCGTATCCAATTGCAGAGTAGGTTAAAGAACTCTTAGTTTGTTCCTTAATCAATACTTTCGCTTTTTGTACCCGATAGTAATTAACGAACTCAAAGAAGTTTTGCTGAAAAGTTTCATTTAAAACCTGCGAGATTTGATGACTGCTTATTCCCGTTTGTTCAGCCAGGTCTTTAATACGCATTTGAGAATCAAGATAAGGTTCATGTTCTTGCATGTGTCTCTCAATTTTTGTCCTGATTTTTAATGATTCTTTGTTGCTCAATTTTGATCCCGCATATTTAATAGGTTGCACAATACTTTGTCCTTCTTCCATACGAATTTTTTCCCACCCTTTCCTGATCTCGTCAGAGTTATTTAATGAAGTTAAGGCATCGTATCCGATCAATACAAGAATCAGCAACTGAATAAGATCATAAAGGTTATATAGTTCTATATTAAAGGGGAGCTCATAATAAGTTAAGAATACCGAAGCCAATTCAATTGCATAGATGGCCATACAAAGTTTAATCAGCAATTGTGTCAGTTGGAAATCTTTTTTCTGAATGTCTGAATACAGTGCTTTTATCTTTTCTTTGTAGTTTTTAAAACGTTTTAAGGCAACTGCCAAAAAAGTAAAAGTTATCCCAACCAGAAATATCCATTCCCATACAAAATTCTCAACGTCTGCCTCAAGGTCTCCAAATTGTTCATATTCCATTATTTTTTCTTCTGCACTCTCAAAATAAAAGGGGATATAAACCATAAGGCTAAAAATAAATGGTACCAGAAAAAATATATCATATTTCGCAAACCTTAAACGCTGGTACTCCTGGCTGCGTGCGTAAAGGTATATTGAAGGGCCAATAAGAATATTTAGTGGCTCACATACATATAAAAAATGTGGGAAGTGTACAATATAACCTGTTTGAAGCAGTAACTCGGAATAGCTATCCATAATTACCAGTGCGACATATATTGCCAGAAAAATATACCAGTGAAGTTTAAGACTTACTCTCAGCAGAAATGCTAAGAGAATCAGTCCAAAACCAATTTCAGCCAGCAATATGATATTCCATATTGTGATATTGGGCATAATAGGAGATTATCTAGTTCGATTCAAAAATAAGAAAATGATTTTAAATACAGTAATGCTTAAATGATTACCACCATTTTGGATTTATTAATCATCGAACGTATTAGACACACTTAGAGTATTTCAGGGATGTTAAGTCTAATTTGGTGCAAAAAAAAAGTTCGGTAATTACCGAACTTTCTACTAGTGCAATATAATAACTAAGCTAGTTTTACATTTACTGCATTCAGACCTTTTTTACCTTCTTCAAGGTCAAAAGTTACTTCGTCATTTTCTTGAATTTCATCTTTACATCCACTTACATGAACGAAATACTCCTTTGTTGATTCTGCATCTTTAATAAAACCAAATCCTTTGGTGTCATTAAAGAATTTTACTGTTCCTTTATTCATTTTGTTATTAATAATTTGATGCCGCAAGCTACAATTATTTTTTAATTAAATGCCATAGATTCTACATGTTTTATGTTTTTTCTGAATATGGAGTTAAACTGGCAACCAATATAAAGTGTTTTCATAAATAGAATACTATTTAAAATTATGACAACAATTGTAAACTAAATACTACATTTACTTTATATTCGATATTAATCAAACTATTATGAGACAGGTACTTTTGGGCTTTATTACAATTGTCTTATTTGCTGGTTCATGTACGCCCAATAAACAAAAAAATGAACAGGATACCGCAACCCAGGTTGAAGATGACGGGATTCAGGTAATAAAAAGGTTTTTTCGAAATTCGGATCGTATTGAATATGAGATTCCAGTTGTTAAAGGAACCACTATTAAACACGGGGTACAAAAAAGGTACTACCTGTACGGAAGTTTGTACTCGATAATACCGTACGTAGCAGGAAAGAAACAGGGAGTAGCATATACTTATTACCAGGCTGCACTTGACAAGGAACCGCAGGTATGGAAGGAGCAACCTTATGAGGATGACCAATTAAACGGAACCTGTAAACGGTATCACCGCGACGGAACCCTTCAAGCTGAATATGAATACAAAGAAGGATTACGGGCAGTTGGTTTAAAAGAGTTCTCTGAATCGGGGAAAGCCATAATTCAGCCCGACCTGCTGCTATCAAAACATAAAATCCCTGCCGGATATCTTATTGTAGCCCGTTTGAGTGATGATGATAAAAACGCAGATTATTATATCGGAGAACTTGTGGAAGGCAAATATATGCCTAAAAATATGAAAGGCCTCCAGAACAGAAACGGAGTTAGCGAAACTGTTGTAAAAGAAACAAGTGGGACCGTAACTATTACTGCAGAATATTCCACTCGTTACAGGAACAGGGGAGTGGTTTCTGCACAGATTGATCTTCCCTGAGCAGTGAATTTCTTCACAGATAGATTATCAAGCTAAGCTGCGCAATTCAACTACCAACATTTTTATTCATACAACAACCACTTGAGGGGGGAGTGTATAAAAAGCCACTTCCCAAAAAGAGAAGTGGCTTTGAAATATTGTTACTGGATTTTCGATACTGAATACTCAGTACTCAATACTATCTTACGATCCAAAGTCGTCGAACAATACGTTTTCGTCCGGAACACCTAAATCGTAAAGCATTTTTTGAACGGCGTCGTTCATCATTGGTGGTCCACACATGTAGAAATCGATTTCTTCGGGTTCTTCATGCTGGCTCAGGTAGTTGTCGTGAATTACCTGGTGAACAAATCCGGTTTTATATTTAACTCCCTCTTTATCGGCTTCAGGATCTTCACGGTCGAGCGCCAGATTAAATTCGAAATTCGGGAAGTTTTTCTCGATATCTCTGAACTGATCGTAGTAGAAAACTTCTTTCCACGAACGAGCTCCGTACCAGAAGGTAATTTTCTTATCCGATTCTTTTAAGGTATGGAACAGGTGGAATAAGTGCGAGCGCATTGGCGCCATTCCTGCACCACCACCTACGAACATCATTTCGCTGTCGTTGTCTTTCAGGAAGAACTCTCCGTAAGGACCCGATACAGTTACTTTATCGCCTGGTTTCAGGTTAAAAATGTATGATGAACAAATACCAGGATTTACTTTCTTAAAGCCATTACTTACACGGTCGAACGGTGGAGTTGCAATACGAATGTTCAACATCACAATGTTACCCTCGGCAGGGTGGTTAGCCATTGAGTATGCTCGGAATGTAGGTTCCGGGTTTTTCATCTTCAGGTCGAACATGCCAAATTTTTCCCACTCTTCGCGGTATTCTTCTTCAATGTCCATGTCCTTAAAGTCTACATCGATTTTAGGTACATCGATCTGAATATATCCACCCGATTTGAAATCAAGGTTTTCGCCTTCAGGTAATTTAACCACAAATTCTTTGATGAAGGTAGCCACGTTGTGGTTCGATACCACTTCGCATTCCCACTTTTTAACACCAAGTACTTCTTGTGGAATTTTAATTTCCATGTTTTCTTTTACTTTTACCTGACAGGCCAAACGCCAGTTGTCGTTTTGCTCTTTACGGGTAAAGTAACCGGTTTCGGTAGGGAGAATAGAACCACCACCGTCTTCTACCTGGCAACGGCACATTGCACATGTACCACCACCGCCACATGCTGATGGAAGAAGAATTTTGTTGTTACCAAGTGTCGATAACAGTGTATTTCCCGGTTCAGTTTCAATTTCCAGGTCGCCTTCGTTAATGCTAACCTTTACACTTCCTGATGGAGTAAGTTTCTTTTTGGCGAACAAAAGTAAGGCCACCAACAGAATAATTACACTCAGGAAGAAAACAACACTGGTAATAATTACAGTTGATTGTGCTGACAATAATATCATCTTGCTAATTGTTTTTTTGAATTCTACAATTTAATTCCGCCGAATCCCATAAATGCCAATCCCATCAAACCGGTAACAATAAATGTAATACCTAATCCACGTAATGGGCCGGGAATACTTGAGTATTCGATCTTTTCTCTGATAGCAGCAATACCCACGATTGCCAGCAACCAGCCAACGCCAGAACCAATACCGTAAACGGTAGCTTCGCCAACGTTAATAAATGCCTTTTGCTGCAGGAATAACGATCCTCCAAGAATAGCACAGTTTACTGCAATAAGCGGAAGGAAAATACCCAACTGGTTGTAGAGGTCGGGAGTAAATTTTTCCACAATCATTTCCACCAACTGAACCATTGATGCAATGATGGCAATAAACATAATAAAGCGTAAGAAACTAAGGTCTACATCGGCAAATCCTTCGCCTAACCAAACCAAAGCACCTTCATTCAATACAAATTTTTCTAACAGGTAGTTAACCGGTACCGTAATTCCTAACACAAAAACTACAGCAATTCCTAAACCAGTTGCAGTACTTACTTTTTTCGAAACAGCCAGATAAGAGCACATTCCGAAGAAGTATGCAAATACCATGTTTTCAATAAAAATTGACTTAACAAATATATTAATCAGATTTTCCATTTGAATTTTGTTTTTGCGTTACAATTAATCTTCAATTAGTTTACGGTTACGGCTACGCTGAACCCAGATAATTACACCAACAACAATAAGTGCCATTGGAGAAAGTACCATCAATCCGTTGTTTTCGTAAAATCCACCGTTTGCAATATACCAGCTATCAGGAATAATTTGGTAACCCAACAATGAGCCAGATCCTAATAGTTCGCGGAAGAAACCAACTACGATAAGAATAAAACCGTAACCGGCGGCGTTTCCAATTCCATCGAGGAACGATTGCCATGGGCGGTTACCCAATGCAAAAGCTTCCAAACGTCCCATGATAATACAGTTGGTAATAATCAATCCAACAAATACTGATAGCTGCTTACTTACGTCGTACACGTATGCACGAAGTACCTGGTCAACCAAAATTACCAGTGCTGCAATAACTACCAGTTGAACGATAATTCGGATACGGTTAGGAATTGTATTTCGTAACAATGAAATAATCACGTTTGCAAAAGCCAAAACAGCCATTACCGAAATTGTCATTACAATTGATGGTTTCAATTGTGCAGTAACAGCCAGCGCTGAGCAAATACCCAAAACCTGTACGGTAATCGGGTTACTGTCGTTTAACGGATCCGACAGTAATTTTAAATTTTTCTTTGAAAATAATGGTTCGCTCATCTCTATTATTTTTTATTCTTGTTTAAGAATGCTTCATATCCTGTAAAGTCGTCTTTCAACATCGCTTCCAACCCTTTACTTGTAATTGTACCACCTGAGATTCCGTCAACCTTATGCTCTTCAGGAGCAACCTGTCCGGTTTTTGCAACCAGAATAGAAACCAATTCTCCTGAATTATCAAAAATCTCTTTTCCTTTAAATTGCACTTCAAAGGCTGAAGTTGAAATTTCAGCACCCAATCCCGGAGTTTCACCTTCGTGATCGAAATTCGCTCCGAAAATGGTATTCATGTCGTCGCTAACCGAAACATATCCCCAGATTGGTCCCCAAAGACCGGCTCCGTATACCGGAAGTACATATTTGGTTCCATCTTCAGTATCGCATACAAATACCGGAAGTCCCATTTCGTCGAAACTCTTGGCGCGTTCCTTTTTCAGGTCGGTAGTGAAAGCATCACCGTCAACTTTTTCTCCTTTGGTATTTACCACGAATTCGTCAACGATTTTTTCGGCGTAAATAGCTTCTGCAGTTTCTGCAGTACTTTCAATATTTACCGATGCCAGGATATTTTGTTTTTTCTCTATCTCAACGTTCTTTTTCTGCGCTGGCTTTAATGCCATTGAAACCGAAGCGAGAACGGCAGCCACAACAATTACCATGATGGCTGCATATAAAAATGTGTAAGTATTACTATTTCTGTCCATCTTTTCTTCGTTTTTAATTATGCAGAAACTTTAGCTCGTTTTGTTCTTTTCTTAACATGACTCGCTACAACGTAGTGGTCGATAAGTGGAGCAAATGTGTTCATCAGCAGAATAGCCAACATCATTCCTTCAGGGAAGGCTGGGTTGATAACACGGAAGATGATGGCCAAAATACCGATCAGGAATCCGTAGATCCATTTTCCTTTCTCGGTTTGCGATGCCGAAACAGGATCGGTTGCCATAAAAATTGCACCAAACATAAAACCACCTAAAATTAAGTGATGCCAGAAAGGCATTGAAAAGTAAGTGGCCACCTCAGGAGATAAACCTGCACTGCCTGCAAATACGTTAAGGATAAGCCCCATAACTGCACCACCTGCAATGGTTGAAACCATAATTTTCCAGCTTCCGATTCCGGTAATGATCAACAATACAGCTCCGATAAGGATTGCCAGTGTTGATGTTTCACCGATAGACCCAGGAATAAAACCAAAGAATGCATCGGCTACACTGTAATTTAAGTTACCTGCAGCTGCATCGGCCATTGGAGTTGCTCCTGAAAAACCGTCAACTACTTTATCAGTATCTTTTAATGCAATCCAAACCGACTCGCCCGACATTTGTGCGGGATAAGCAAAGAATAGGAAAGCACGTGCTACAAGCGCCGGGTTCCAGATGTTCATTCCGGTTCCGCCAAATACCTCTTTACCCAAAACAACGGCAAAGGCTGTTGCTACAGCAATCATCCAAAGTGGTGTATTTACCGGCATAATAAGCGGAATAAGCATTCCCGATACCAGGAATCCTTCCTGAATTTCGTGTCCGCGAATTTGTGCGAAAACGAATTCGATTCCTAAACCTACTGCATATGATACAATAACGATTGGAAGTACTTTAATTAAACCAAACAGGAAGATGTCGAAAAATCCTGTTGAGGCTAATTCGCCAATGGCTTTAAAGTGCTGCACTCCTACGTTGTACATTCCGAATAACAAAGCCGGAACCACCGATAAAACAACAATAGACATGGTACGTTTCAAATCGATGTAATCGTGAATATGCGTACCCGTTTTCGACGTGGTTTTTGGTGTGTATAAAAATGTGAAGAATCCGTCGTGTACCGATTGGAGCCAATGGTACTTGCCTCCCTTCTGAACCAGCGGTTCTGTCCTTTCAAAAAAGTTTTTTATAAATTTCATCTCTAAAAGACTAATTAGTTACTTGTAATGATTAACCAAGCTCTTTGATCATGGTATTAATTCCTTCGCGTAAAATTTTCTGAACCTCGATTTTTGAAGTACAGGCGTATTCACACAAGGCGAAGTCTTCTTCTATCACTTCATAAATACCAAAGTTTTCCATTTTGTCGATATCGTTAACCAGGATTGCCTTTAACAGGTAAACCGGAAGAATATCCATTGGAACCAGTTTTTCGTATTGGTTCGACAAAACAAAAGCGCGTTCGCCACCATGTATGTTGGCATTCATTGTGTACTCTTTTTTCGGGAACAGTTTTCCGAAATAAGCTTTGGTTGCACTGAATTTATTAAAACCGGGATCGGCCCAGCCTAAAAATTCGTACTCATCGCCTTCAGGAATAACACTGATGTGCGAATCGTAAAAACCAAGATAGCTTTTTGCAGATATTTTGGTTCCGGTAAGTACGTTACCACTGATAATACGCTGGTTGTAGTCGGCATCAACCAATTTGCCACCAATTAAAGACGCAACAGGTGCACCAACAGTTGTTTGGTAATATTTTGGAGTTTTAACCTCTGATCCGGTTAAAGCAATAGTTTTTGTAAAATCAACTTTTCCGGTTTCGAACAGGCGACCAATAAACAATACATCCTGAACGCTGATGGTCCAAACCACTTCTCCTTTGTTTATCGGAGATGTATTGGCGATTTGAATACCAACGTTACCTGCAGGGTGAGGCCCCTCAAACGTATTGATTTCAACATTTTTTAGCGAAGTAAAAGCCGAATCCTTTGAAACACCAAGATTTACTTTTCCTTCAGTAAGTTGAGCCAATGCGTTAACACCGGTTTGGAAGGTATCCATTTGGCCATCGAGAACAAAATTGTAATCGGGCGCCAATGGAGCTGTGTCGAATGTTGAGATGTAAATGGCTCTTGGTTTCTCCTCCGGATTGGCGATAATACCATACGGACGTTTTTTGATAAAAGGCCATATACCACTTTTCAAAATTTGTTCCTTCACCTCTTCCGCCGTTAAGGTTGATGGGTCAGCTTTCTTAAATTCGGCTGAACCAACTTTCTCGTCGGTTGCAATAACTACTTCCAAAATTTTACGACGCTCACCACGGTTAATCGATACTACTTTTCCTCCAAGAGGAGCTGTAAATAAGATTTCAGGATGATATTTGTCGTAGAACAAAGCATCGCCGGCTTTTACCTCGGTATCAACTTTTACACTAAGTTTTGGAGTAAGTCCCGGAAAATCGGTGGGTTTCAGAGCTACTGTTGCCGGAACCGACAATTTGTCAAGTGCCTTTTCTGCACTTCCTTTTAGCTTTATATTAAGCCCTTTCCTTAACTTAACTACTTCTGACATATCGAATTAAGAATGTATTATTTTTAGGTTTGCAAAAGTATTAATTTAATTGGCTTTTTGGAAATGTTTGGGGCAAAAGTTCAATAGTTCCAAGTATAAAGATATATATATGTTTAGCAGATTGCAATAATTGTTTAGTAGTCAGGTTTTTGCGAAAATTTAGTATAAATGCTTCTCTTCAGATTAAATTAACATTTTTTAGAGTTAGATGACTAATAAAACTGGCTGAGAAGAGTTTGAAAATGGATTTTATAAATTGTATTTTGAATTGAGGTACGAAATTCTGATTTTTACGTTTATAATAAAAGCACACTTTGGGTATTAATAACAACACGATTTATTACTGACTGTCATGATTAGTTGCAAATGGATACGCGAGTTAATGATCTATTGTTTTTACTAAATTTATAATTGAAAGAAATACAAAAATGGGATACAAAATATATTCTTTGGTAGTGTTCATCTGCTGTTTTTTCCAGGTGCTGGCACAGGAAGAAAATTACTATTATGAGAATGCGATTTACAGCGAAAATATAAAAACCGTGCAGGCTTATCGTGATGGGTTTGTTCTATCAAATCCGATAATGGCATTAAATGAGAACATGACCTTGATTTTTAAATTCGACGATTTGTCAGAAGGAGTTAAAGATTACTATTACACTGTTATTCATTGTGATGCTGATTGGAATGAAAGTTTTATTTCGCAGGAAGAATACATTGATGGATTTTTGGAGAATCCGGTTGACGATTATGCCATGTCGTTTAATACCACTTTTGATTATGTGAATTACCGGATTGAAATTCCAAATGATAATTTAAAGTTTAAACTCTCAGGTAACTATGTCCTGGTTGTTTACGAAGATATGGATAAGGAAAAAATCATATTATCCAAACGCTTTCATATCTACGAAAATGCAGTTCGTATAGAAGGAACGGTTCGCCGTGCAACACTCGATGCATTTAAAGGAACAAACCACGAGGTTGATTTTGAGATATATCATCCGAATTTGCCGATTTTAAATCCGCGCGACGAAGTGAAAGTGGTAATAATGCAAAACAATCGTTGGGACAATGCCATCCGAAATTTGAAACCATTGTACATTCGCGAACGGGTGTTGGATTACGACTATAACCGGGAGAATGTATTTCCTGCCGGTAACGAGTTTCGCTATTTTGATAACCGGACTAACCGGATGAATGGTGAAAATGTTATTGCAACCGATTTTCACCGGCCGTATTTTCATAAAACGCTTGCAATAGATGAAATTCGTGCCAATAAACGTTTTTTCTCTTACGAAGAAATGAACGGAATGTATGTGGTTGAAAGCCAGGATCAGGAAGTACGAGATTATAACACGGAATGCGATTATACTTTTGTTCATTTTATATTGCCTATGGACGCTCCGTTGTTAGGTGGTTCGGTTAATGTATTTGGTGCACTAAGCAACTGGAATGCCAACAAAAGCAACGAAATGACTTATAATTTTGATCGCGGCGAGTATGAACTTACTTTATTGCTTAAGCAGGGATATTATAATTATATGTACGTTTATGTGCCTCAGGGATCGAATGTGGCTGATCACACCAATATTGAAGGCAGTTTCTGGGAAACAAATAATGATTATCAGATTTTTGTTTATTACCGCGATTTAGCCGGCCGGTATGACCGACTTGTGGGGTATACTCAACTTAACTCGTTAACCAACAGGTACTGAAAAAATAGTTGATTTCAATTGTTTGGCACCAGGCGCGATAACTATTTCTAAAAGAAATTAGTTAACAATCCTCATATAACCGCGGCCGTCGGTAAAAGGCAGTGTAATCCAGAAGTTGCTTCCTTTTCCTGGCTTTGATTCAAATTCTAATTCGCCGCCAAGCAGTGTTGCGTAGTGTTGTGCAATTGGTAATCCAATGCCTGAACCAGATGTAGTTTGATTAATCGAATTCTGAACGCGATAGAAACGACTGAATATGTGCTCAAAATCTTCTTCAGGGATTCCTATTCCTGTGTCGGCAACAAAGAATTTAATAAAATCGTTTCTTATCATTTCAAATCCAAAGGATACCTGACCCGCCGGTGTATATTTGACCGCGTTATCCACCAAAATTGTAAGTACTTCTTTTAACATTTTAGAATCGGTTGAAAAACCAAAATCCATAGTTGCCACATCAACATCTAATTTTATGCGTACATCTTTACTGTCGGGCAGGCTCGAGAAAAATTGGTTATAAATTTCACGAAGCAGGGGATTGATTTTGCAGAATGACGCATTTACAATGATATTCTCGGTTTCTATTTTTGCCAGGTGGATGGTATTATCAATCATATTGAGTAATTGTATACCATTTTGATTGATATCGTCGGTTATTTGTAAACGATCCATCGGGTCCATGGTGTCATCAGTCAACATTCGGGTGAAGTTGGTAATGATATTCATAGGAGTTCTTATTTCGTGCGATAGATTGGCCAGGAACGCTGATTTCAGGCGATCAGATTCTTCTGCTTTCTTTAAAGCCTTTTCTAATCCGAACTCAGCCGTTTTTCGCTTGGTAATATCGCGGGCAACAGAAATTACCGAAGAGGCAGTTAATTTGGCAAGGCGCATTTCAAACATAAACAATCCGTTAGGCGTATTTAACGAATATTCTATACTTTCAATTGAGTCGTTTTTTATACAGTGTTGTATGCATGAATAAATTTTATTGGCCATATTATCCGGAAATCCGGCGTCAAAGATTGAGCTTCCTATAATATTTGAATCTTCAATCTTAAACAGGTCGCTTTCTTTTATTACAAAATCCTCATAAATGCCGTCTTTATCAATCACAAAAAATATGTCGGGAATGGCTTCCAGTAGTACCTTATATCTTCTCTTACTTGCCTGTAATTCTGCAATCTCTTTTTTTGTTTTTGTAATGTCTTCAAAAATAAGATAATAGACATTGTATAATGGGTTTATAACATGAATTTTATACCATTTTTCAAGATTTGTTGCATGAAATTCTGATGTTCTTTTTTTATTAAAAAGAACAGTTTTATTCACATCAAACCGGCCTTTAAAAATTAGGTTGAACACATACTCTGCTTCCTGGTCTTGTACTTCGTATAAATTTCTTTTGAAAGTAGCCTCGAACGAGTTGTTAATTTTTTCAACCAAAAGATTTGTGATATTGCCATCTTCATCTCTAACAGCACGCAGACGTGATACAAGAAATGAAGTATTTTGTATTACCCGGGTAAGCCCCTCGATTTGTGTACTAATTTCTTCTTTTAATTTGTCAATGGTATTAATTAGTATTTTCCTTAGATAGAAAGTAACAAGGAAAAAAAATGTAAAAATGAGAAGTGGATTGTTGACAATAGGATAAAAGTAACTGAATGCATCATTTAGGTGGTTGGCCTTAAACAACTGAAACGAGATTAACGCCAACGCAATAAAAAAATAGAGAATCAAACGTACCTCCAGTAAGGAAAAAAAGTACAGGAATACCAGTCCTGCTATTAACCACCAAACAGTTAAATGAACCGTTTCAATTAGTGGGGCATGTTGTGTAAGATCCGATATGTAAAATGC
>DASQBW010000470.1:0-12185 GCA_035635015.1 Draconibacterium sp.
CATTTTATTTTAATTCATTCTTCATCACTAATCATTTCAACCGGCAAAACCGGCATATCATTCATATCCTGCATGGCATTAATCAAACCCATTTTTTTGTATTTACGTAAATCGTCTACAGTAATCCGGCAAACAGTAATACTATTCTCCTCGATTAGCCTCGCACGTTGTGTTCCGGGAAGCAGAGGAGTATCCGGTGTCCACCATTTTTCGCCATCGTAAAAAACGGGATTGGCTGTAAAACTGTCGGTTATAAAATTGTTTTGTACAATGAGGATATCGTCGCATTTGCCTCGCTGATTGTATAACTTTTGCAGTTGTTTGCGGTTGATGTATTTGCTGCTGTATTCAATGTTGTTGTCTTCAATCAGATGGATGCTGTTAACCGGCCTGTATTGGTGGGGTATAAACTCAGTCTTCTCAATTTGTTTGGCATAAACTACGCGGCACCGGAAAAGTCCTTTTATACATTCTTCCGGAATTTTTATCAGTGATTCGAGATTTAGCTTTGCCGCTTGAGGAAAGTATTTCATTCGGGCCACATCAAAACGCGCCTGGTGATATTCCAGGTTATACAGTTTCCCGTCTTTACATTTTATGGTTTCAAGTAGTTGCATAGTTTTTTAGCTACAAGTTTCAAGTTACGAGCTACAAGTTACGAGATCCGAGTTGTAATTAATAGGCAATTGATAAATGGCAGTAGGCAACGCAACAATTCAACAATTTCCGCATTAAAGCATTCTCATCTCAATCCCTCACGCCTTAAAAACCGGAATATATACCTTTTTCACCAGCTCCTCATACTCGCTTTTCGCATCGCTTAAAAAAGTAATGCCGCCACCGCTTTTATATACTAGTTGCTCATTTTGTTTTTCAAGGTAGCGAATCAGTACACAGCTGTCGAGATTTTCACCATCAAAATAGCCAAAAATCCCTGTGTAAAATCCACGTTTATAGTTTTCTGCAGTCTCAATAATTTCAACCGTCTTTTT
Source organism: Draconibacterium sp. (assembly GCA_035635015.1). Taxonomy (GTDB): domain Bacteria; phylum Bacteroidota; class Bacteroidia; order Bacteroidales; family Prolixibacteraceae; genus Draconibacterium. The sequence goes on from DASQBW010000470.1 coordinate 993, forward strand.
TTTGGGGGCACCACAAATCGATCCGGCAGGTAACATTTTCGAAATAATATCGCCAATTTGCTCCGTGTAGTTTTTGGGCAGATCGCCACTAATCTTCGAGCTAACCTGCCACAAATCACGTTGGTTGGTTTTTAAACGTTCAAGGTATCGGAATTTCTCAACGCATACATTGTCGGCCACTAAGCTCATGTCATTTCTTATCAGGTCAACAATGGTATTGTGTTCTGCCAGTTCCTTCGAATCGTTCAGAATTCGTTGTCTGGCATTTGGCAGTGTTGCATCCATTGTCCCTTTCATAGGATACGATGCGATCTTCCTTCCTTTAATTTGAACAAATATTTCGGGAGAGAAGCACACAAATTTATCTTTTAGCAGAATTTTATAACGGGCTTCGCTTTCATGAAAGATCTCTTCAAGTGTGAGGTTTGTTTTTACTGCGGTTGGCTGGGTGTAATTTAACAAGTAAGTATCGCCACTGTGGATGTGGTGCTGCACCAGGTTATAACCTTTTAGGTAGTGGCTAAACGAAACAGGTTGTGTTTCCCAGCTAATTTTAAGGTTTTTGCTTTTGCCCGGTTTAAAATTGCGGATATTGTTGGCCTGCCACAGCAGTTCGTTTTGGTCTTCAGGAGAAAAAAGCAACGCGTTTGTTTGCTCAAAATCGATAATAAAAACAAAGGGTTCTTTTTTTTTACCCCGTTCGTTCATTTGTGTTACTATGTGTTTTATTCCCCTCATTCTGCTGCAAAAATATTAAAAAGCCCGATACTTTGAGCTTTAACTTTGAATGGTGATCTTAAAAGGGTTTCCAACATTATTTCTATTTTTACAGCAAAATCAAACTTCTGATGGATATAGGGGAGAATATTAAATCAATTGTACAGCTTTTACCGGAAAATGTTTGTCTTGTTGCTGTTTCAAAAACGAAACCCAATGCTGATATTTTAGCAGCTTACAAAGCAGGACAACGCATTTTTGGAGAAAATAAGGTGCAGGATCTGACCCAAAAATACGAAGAACTTCCAAAAGATATTGAGTGGCATTTTATAGGGCACCCGCAAACCAATAAAGTAAAATACATTGCCCCGTTTATTTCTCTTATCCATGGAGTTGACTCACTAAAATTGTTAAAAACAATAAACAAGGAGGGGCGAAAGAATAACAGGATAATTAATGTATTGTTGCAGTTTCATATCGCTGAAGAAAGTACCAAATTTGGGCTGTCGGAGGAAGAAGCTGATAAGCTGCTGAGTCAGGCCGAATTTAAACAACTTACCCATGTGAATGTTGTAGGCGTGATGGGAATGGCGACGTATACAGATGACAAGAATCAGATTAAAAATGAATTTCGGATGTTAAAGGGTATTTTTAATTCGCTTAAAAATAAATACTTTTCGGATTCCGAATCGTTTGTGGAAATATCAATGGGCATGTCGGGCGATTATCTGCTTGCAATTGAAGAGGGGAGTACACTTATTCGTGTTGGCAGTAAAATATTCGGACAACGAAATTAATAATACAGACAAACAGATTTATAAACATAGCTAAAGCGTTAAAAGGATTTAGATGGTGCTGTTTTTTTAGAGCACTGCACCTCGAAATTTAAACTATTATTATGGCAAATTTAGAAACCACATACCTTGGATTGAAATTAAAAAATCCATTGGTTGCAGCCAGTTCGGGCATAACCAGTTCTGTCGAAAAAATTAAAGAATTAGCAGATGCCGGCATCGGGGCAATCGTATTAAAGTCGATCTTTGAAGAGCAGATCAACAATGAGGTAACTAGCATGCTGGAAAAAGATACGCAGAATGTAGCTTATCCTGAAGCAGAAGATTACATTAAAAACTACCTGCGCGACAATACTGTAACTAAGCACCTGGAGTTGGTTCAAAATGCAAAAGAAGCTGTTGATATCCCAATAATTGCCAGTGTAAACTGTGTTTCGTCGAAAGAATGGACCACATTTGCCAAAGATTTTGAGGAAGCAGGTGCCGATGCCATAGAATTAAATATTTTTTATCTGCCAACCGACAGGCACGAAAAGCCGGGAATAATTGAACAACTTTATCTCGAAGTACTTGCGAAAGTAAAAAGTGAGGTGAGTATTCCGGTAGCTGTTAAATTTGGGGTGAACCATAGCAATATTATTGGTATGGCCGACAAACTAAAAGCAAATGGCGCCGCAGGTGTGGTTATGTTTAACCGGTTTTATGAGCCTGATATCAACCTTGATACCTTGGAACTGGTTTCTTCTGAAGTATTTAGTTCTCCTGCCGATTTGCGACGGTCGCTTCGCTGGGTGGGGATTGTTTCTTCTTCGGTTACTCGTTTGGATATTGCCGCCTCAACCGGAATTCATGATGGCGATGCTGTAATAAAACAATTACTGGCCGGTGCTCAGGTGGCGCAACTTTGTTCTACACTTTATGTAAATGGTTCAAATGTGGTAAGTAGTATGTTGGATGAATTAGCGGCATTTATGAAGAAGTGGAATTTTAAGTCGATCGACGATTTCAGAGGGAGACTCTCTTATAAAAACATTCCCGATCCGTTAATGTATGAGCGTTCGCAATTCATGAAATATTTCTCAAACCGGAAATAGTGGAAAGCGTACATAATCCGGCTATTGTATGGATTTCATTCATGTACTATAAATGTTATCCTTCCATTCTTACTTTCTCATTTATGTATGGAATGGGTAGGTATTGTGGTTTTGTGTTTCGGCCTATGTTTATAAATAATGATAGGTGAGGACGTATTCTTGAGCCGATCATCAAAAGTTTACCGCGTAAATTTGTAAAAGTGTTTTCTTTGTATTACTTGTTAATAACTTGCGTGGAATTCGACTGTTAAATTGAACAAATTTCACCTCCGAATCAATAGCAATCGATTGCACTAAAAAGTGTTAAATAGATTGTTTTCAACCCTATTATTTAGTATCTTTTTATTCCTCTTTTCGTAGAAAAAAATGATTCTACCCGATTTATTTGTGATAGCCGGAATAACATCAGTTTAATACTATTTGCTAAAAAAAATCAAAAAAATGAAACCAAAATTGAGATTTGACTTTAATTCAGAAAAAGAATATTCGGAGTATAAGGGGTATCCGCCGGAACGAAAAGAACGCGACTTTCACGTGACAGATCATTTTATTGTACCGTGGGAATTGGCACACGATAAAAAGAAGGATACTGCTAAGAAATGGGAAAAGGAAGTTTATTTTTGATCCAACTTTTTATTTCTGTTACCATTAAAGTATAGTTGAATATTTGTGTTATTAGTTTTGTTGAACAATGTTAATATTAGAAGAAACCCTTTAATTGATATTATTCCTAATCCAAACTCTGATTCCGAAGATCTTTCTAATCATCTGAATTCTAATGTTGTTTTGTCTTTCAAATTCCCGTTGCTGCTATAAAGTATTTTATTCTTTCTTTTATTCCACATGTGGTCAGCACATTTCCGTATTATTTCCTTAAATTAGTGTAGAACATAATTCTGGGATTTTATGGGAAGTTTACTTTTCTTTTTTCTTATTTCAATCATCTTTTCATTTTTATGCTCGATATGGGAAGCGGTATTATTGAGTATAACTCCTTCGTTTGTTAGTCGCACCCAAATGGAAAAACCTAAGCTCGGAAAACGTTTAAGTCTTCTGAAGGAAGATATAGACCGGCCACTTTCTGCCATTTTAACGCTAAATACAATTGCACATACGGTTGGTGCAATGGGTGTTGGCGTACAGGCAGGCAAACTTTATGGTACTGCATCAATTAACTTTTTTTTATTTGAAGCTACTTATGAATCGTTAATCGCCGGACTAATGACTCTTGCGATACTCATTCTCTCCGAAATAATTCCTAAAACGATTGGAGCCACGTATTGGAAACAACTTACACCATTTACTGTGCGTTCGTTAAAATATTTAATGTTGGTACTTGCTCCCTTTATCTGGTTGAGTAAATGGATTACGCATCTTATAAAAAATGATGAGGAGAGAAGTGTTTTGAGCCGTGCAGACGTTGCTGCTATGGCCGATGCCGGATTAAAGAGTGGTGCCATTGATAAAGAGGAAAAATCGATTATACAAAACCTGCTGCGCCTGGAAAACCTTAGTGTAAAAGATATTATGACGCCACGCAGTGTGATGTTCACTCTTGATGAAAACCTAAGGCTGGGAGAGCTGTTTAACGCAAATAATCCTTTTCAGTTTTCACGTATACCTGTATTCAATGAAAACACCGATAATATAACCGGTTTTATTTTAAAGGATACGATTTTGGAAAATATTGCTGCCGACAAACACAGCCGACAGGCAATAGAAATTCGCAGAAAGATAGTTTTCGTTGAAGACAGTCTTTCGGTTGCCGGCTTGCTTGATAAACTTATTCTTGAAAAACAACACATGACAATGGTTGCCGACGAGTTTGGAACTGTTGTTGGCCTTGTTACCATGGAAGATGTTATTGAAACACTATTTGGCATGGAAATCATTGATGAATCAGATAAAGTAGCCGATCTGCAAAAACTGGCGCGTGAGCGCTGGAAAAGAGCAAAAGATCCGAAGTGAAATACTTTGTAGCCTAGAAACTCATCTCTGCTCTGAACCGAATTCCACTGTTGTTGGTAAAACTTCTGTTCATATAAGTGCCTCCCAACTGATGAATATATTCGATTCGTAGTACTTTAAATATATTTGTTATCCCCAATCCAAGCTCGGCATACGGAGCCGTTAAATCTTGCGAAAATGCGGTTGGCAAGTCAAATATGGGTTTGTACGCGCTTGTTCTGTCTCCATAGTGTGCTTTTAACGATACCATCTCGCGTAATTTTAAACGATTAAACAATGGAATTTTGTTAAAAATTATTCCTCCTCCAACCCAATCGAGGTGTAGGTTCGTGTATACATTGTGTGCAAAAGATGCCTGGTGCAGCAAATTAAAACGGTATTTGGCAAATCCGAGCGATTGTGAACCTACCGGCATATCAAGCAAATCGTAAGGAGCATCGCCGAACAAATAACCCCCGTTAAGCATATAACGCATAAATGTTGGGCCCCAGTTTACTTTTCCGACTACCGAGCCATGAAAATGAGAGTACATCCCAAAATCTGGAGTATTATCGCCTGGTATGTAGGCTTTTCCAATATCCCAGCTTAAGTTAATAACCGGTGTTTGGTCGATATAATACACACGCATAAAATAATACTGATCGTAATACTGGCCAAATGCCAAACGTGCATTAAACAATGCTCCATACGCCGAATAATGGTTGTAATCTACTCCATTGTTCACATAATGAATTGATGGTGTACTATAATTGGAAGAAAAATATGCTCCCCCTTCAAGAATAACATTGTCCGTATTGTATTCTAAATTCACGTGTACCTTTTTCTCTTGTTGCAGGTAGGGATTTTCCTCACGCGAAGTAATTGCTGCAATAAAGTTTCCATTGCCCCGGGTATTTGGATTTTTTTTAATAAACCTGAGGTATTTATCCTGCGAAACGAGGTTGTAGTCGTCTGAATAATTACCACGTAATATAAACTTATCATCCTGCGTTAACTGCCAGCCAAAATTCAGTCCGTATTTCAACTCTTTATTTCGGGTACCATAGCCTAAAAATCCACCGATGGTATAGCGCTGCCACATTTTTTCACCAGTACGGAAAGGTAACGAGAAGCGCTGCCCCTCAATGGCGTTAGTACTGTAAATGTCGAATACCGGCCCCAACTCAATTTTGCCCATATCGATGTAACTCGTAAGCACCATTCCACCAACGGCATCAATTCCTTTAACCACCTGGTTTTCTTTTAACTTATCAACGCGTTCGTACGTTCCGTCCGACATCAGGCTGGTGGCAAACTCGGGTTGCGATCGCCAGTTATAGCCTCTTATTTCATCCAGATGTTGAGATGTAGAATATTGCGTAATTTTATTTACCATCCAGTTCCCGCTCGAAATCTGATCGATACGCTGCGAACCATATCGCGACACCGTATCCTTATTTAGCATCAACGACAAGTTCAGGCTAATCTGTTGATTATCGTAAAACCAGGTTCCGTCTTCGTCTTTCTTGTATTGAACATTGGAACGATAGCCGTTTACGAAGTTAATGTTGGCTTCTTCCTGCACATAAGCATATATGCTGGTTAGCGCAAAATTTTCGCCCTCTACGGTAAATCTTCCCGTAAAAAGTGGATTGTATTTGTTTTTTGGAGTAAACGAGAAGTTATAATGCCAAACGCTATCAATAAGTGTACTGTCGTTTAAATAAAGATCGTAGTGCAAACGTGCCGTATTATTCAAAGGAGAAATAATTCCACGTCCCAAAATGTTAATCTGATCCTTGTAAAAATCAAGGTCGATCACCACATTTAGCAGAATCAAACTTTCAATGGTTTGATTCAGTTTTGGAAAAATACCATCCTTCTTATTGTAAACAATACTATCTTTCCTATCGCTTGTTAATGTACCCAATTCAGCCATATATATTGGCGAAAACCGGATGTCCCGGTCATCCAGTTTCATGGTTACCTCGTTCATGTTCGGAATAATCCGGTTTACTTTCGAAGTACTGTCGATGGCCATATAAACTGAAGTTCGCTCAAAGGTTTTATAATTGTTATAATTCTCCAACTTATCGCGGTTCTCCTTTTTATGTTCCATTATTTCACGAAACAGAACTTTTGCTCGCGATTCTTCGGGTTTTACCTTTATTTCGCTAAGCTGTTGGACGTCGGGTGTTAAATAAATCTCAAGCGGCGTTTCCAACTGAGCTGTTACTTTTAACTCCTCTTTTAAATATCCTATTGATGAGAAGCTAATTTCTTCATCGGTTGTTACCGATAAAATAAAGTGACCGTCAATATTTGTTATTGTTCCGCGCGTAGTACCTTTTACCCATACGTTTACAAATGGGAGAGGTTCTTTGGTAGTTTTGTCGTATACATATCCCGATATTTCGGTGGCTTCATCCGATGCTTGAGAGACGAATACGAACAGTAAAAAGAGTATTGTTAATCTGATATTGTTTTCCATAATAAATAAGCAATTGCCTCATTTATCATACTTCTATGCTAGTTGTAAGCTAATATAATGAGAATCAATTTACTATGTTTCCTTTTCCCAAATAAATGTGTTCATCTATTCGAAATAATTGTTTTCGTGGCAATTTTACATATTTAAATACAAAGCGAAAGTAATTAAGATCACCATTTCATATTTTATTATCGCAAAAAATAGTACGTAATTTAACTTTTATTAAGAACCACAATGTATGAAAAATGTTGACTTGGAGGAAAATAAAAACAGATACCTTCATCGCGTAAAAGTATCTGTTTTTTTGATGTAAATAATGTATTTAGTCCAATACAATAACAAGGTATTTCGAAGCTTTCCAAAAGTCAGTTTTGTTATCCACGAATAAAGTGTCAGTTACTTTTTCTCCTGAAAAGTGATACGTTCCGGCTGGATGAACCGAAATTATCCTGGCTTTTCTTACATTTAGAGGCACGTTTTCAAAGTCCCGGATATCAATTTCGGTAAATGCTTCCTTGTTAAAATCTTTTTTTATTGCCAGTGTCCTTCCAATTCCAAGCAAGCCTCCGGTAGGTGTAACTACACCATTTTCTTTAAGTTCCTTATCGCTGCCAACCACATAATAAGCCTTGTTCATAGCAAGTGTCTGTTGCTCAATAGTTGCAGTTTTATCAGCACTTTCTGTTTCAATTGCTGTAATCTTCTGTTTCAACTCGTTAATGTTGCGTGTTAATCCCTCAACTTTGTGGGTTAGTGCTACAATCTCCATATCTTTTTCAGAGATTTGTTTTTCCAGGTTCTGAACCAACAATTCCATCTCGGTTACCATTGCATTCAGGTTGCCAATTTTATTGTTGGCATTGTTTAAGCTTTTTCGAAGCGTTGCCAACTGCTCTTTATTTTTATTGATGAGTTGATTTAACAATTGAATATCCTCGATAATTTGTTGTTTTTGCCCATAACTCATTTCACTTCCGCGTTCAGATTGTACAGTTACCAATTTTTCAACTTTCTTAATTGAATCAAGGGTAGACAGTATTTCGTTAAAGTCGTTTAAATAGGCTGCAATCGAGGTGTCTTTAATGTGTGCTTCCTGTACCAGGCTGTCACGAACGATCATTAATTGTTCGGCATCTTTTTTATAATTATGACATGAAGCCAGCACGGTCACGATTAAAAATAGGAACAATAGCTTTTTCATAGATGTAGAATTTTAGTTGTTGTAAAGTTAATTTAGAATTCGAATAAGGACTAATAAGTATATCTAACTTTATATAGTAGCACAAAAAAACCTTCCTGAGAAATTTCAGGAAGGTGTTATCGTATTTTAATTTGAGTAAAATTACTTCTTCTCTAATTTTAGTGTTTCTGTAGTTTGGTCACAAACTTCGCTTGGTCCAAAGTATTGAATAGGACCTGGGTAAACAAACTCAGTTCCAACAGCCCATTCACCACGTTTTGAAACAAAATATTTATAAGGGGCACCATCAAGTTCTACCAAAGCCTTTTGGATAACTGGCTTCATATGACCGTGACGTTTTTCCATGTTCATCATCATTGTTACCGGAACACCTCCTGCAATCCATTCATCAGCTGGAGCGGTTGTGTTACGAACTGATGCCATGTAACCGGTTTTCTCCTCGGAAATAAGATTTGATGCAGTGTAACCCAACGAGTAACAATAATCAGCATCGAAATTAGACGGTGCTGCGCAGCGCCCTTCATAGCCAAAGAAATGGTATTGTGTTCCGAATTTTCCAACAAACTCGCCTGCTTCTTTCATTTCATCCAAACGGGTTTTTACCATTTCACCCAATAACTCTTCAGTATCAATTAACGACACCTGAACGTTTCCATGTGGATCCCGATCTAATGTCAATTGAGTTGCAATTCCTGATGGCAATGAACTAAATACATTTGATGATGTTTCGCTAAGATGACTGGCCACCCACTCGTTGCGGTGACTTTTCTTTAACATCTTGAATTCTTTTTCCGATTCAGTACCTTCAGCAAGCAGGTCGTTTAATTCCGAGATTAATGTTTTCATTTCAGGAATAAATTCGATCAAGCCTTCAGGAATAAGGGCAACACCAAAATTGTTACCGTCGTCGGCACGTCTAGCCACAATTCCTGCCATATAATCTACCACCTCGCCAAGTGTTTGTTTTTTCTCAGCTACTTCTTCCGAAATTAAAGTAATGTTTGGCTGTGTTTTTAATGCACACTCCAAACCAATGTGAGAAGCCGAACGGCCCATTAGTTTTATAAAGTGCCAGTATTTTTTTGCAGAATTGGCATCGCGCTGGATATTCCCAATTAGCTCTGAATAAACTTTTGTTGCGGTATCGAAACCAAATGAAGTTTCAATCATTTCGTTTTTCAGGTCACCATCAATTGTTTTTGGGCAACCAATAACCTGAACACCTGAATTAATTTTGGCATAATACTCAGCCAATACGCAGGCATTTGTATTTGAGTCGTCGCCTCCGATTATAACCAGGGCATTTAAACCAAGGTCTTTGGCAATTTCAAGGCCTTTGTCGAACTGAGCTTCTTCTTCCAGTTTTGTACGACCTGAACCGATAATATCAAAACCTCCAGTATTACGGTATTCGTCGATAATATCAGAAGTAAGTTCCATGTATTTGTGGTCTACCAGGCCGCCAGGACCTCCTAAAAATCCGTACAATTTACTGTCGGGGTGTACATTTTTAATACCATCGAAAATTCCGGATATTACGTTGTGCCCACCCGGAGCCTGACCTCCTGAAAGGATTACACCAACATTTACAGGTTTTTTCTCTGTAACTGCATCGGCTTGTTCGAACGTAACGATAGGCATTCCGTAAGTATTCGGGAACAATTCTTCAATTTCTTTTTGATCGGCAACCGATTCGGTTTTTGCACCTTCAACCAATTTTACGGCACCTTTTAACGATTTAGGCAACTTAGGCTGATATTTGGCCCTTTCTTTTTGTAATGCGCTAATATTCATGTCTGTAATTTTTTATTCGAAGATCTAAAACCAGCCTTCGAAATGCACTTTAACCAGGTATGACTGATCTCGGCAATTATTAATTATTGATTTCTAATTTTTTAAGCAGATCAAAAATACAGGAATTTGTGATGAATTCCTATGTTAAAAAAACTGGATGAAATGATTTAAAGAAAAGTTAAAAGGTAATCAACGCCTCTGTTATTCTGTAATGGATAAAAAAACCTATTCTTCGGTTAAAGAATAGGTTTTTTCATTTTTCGATATTTTTTGTTTACGATGAGGTTAAGAAATCAAGAATACTGCCTGCAGTACTACCTTTGCCGGCTTTGTACAGTTCTGAATATCCGCAGCGTTTGCATGAAATAACGGTAAATTTACGGTTTTGAATGTCAAAAAACCGGGTAAATCCCGAACCTGTAGTTCTGATTTCGTCGGTTTCAAAGTCCCATCCGCTGCATTTTGGGCAACTGTAATTTTTATTCATTGTTTTCTGGTTTTTAAGAGAAATTATTAATTAAACCATTAGTATTACTTTTTCATTTGCATTACTATTTGCACTATAAAACCGGCAACTGTTATTGATAAAACAATCCATAGCACAATTTTCTGAAATGTTTTAAGTCCGGATTTCTTCCTTTGTTTCGATTTTAAGTGCTCATACCTTCCCATTTCCTGAGTCATTTTTTAGGCGTTTGGCATCTTTTAAGGCTTTGTGGATAATCCACTCGAGTTGCCCGTTAATGCTTCGAAAGTCATCAGCAGCCCATTTTTCCAAAGCCTCCATTGTTTTCTGGTTTACACGTAATGCAAATGTTTTTTTCTTTGCCATATTACTCCTTCCCTTTCATCAGTTTTAGCATGGCTTGCTCTAAGGTATTTTGTTTTTGTGTTCCTATTAAAAACTTCTTTCCGTTGTTTAAATGCAATTGCAATCCTGTTTCACCTGCTACAATCCATGCCGTTCCATATCTTAAGCGGCGTTTTATGCCATAGCCTCCAAATTCCCGTCTCGGATAATAGTGCCTTATTTTATAGCTTTTAATGTCTTCCGGGTAAATATTTCTCCATTTTCGGATTACCGGAGGAAATGATATCGAAATCTTTTTTGATGTAATTTTGGTTTTAAGTCTTAACCGAAAAAGGATTATGAAC
>DASQBW010000471.1:0-2954 GCA_035635015.1 Draconibacterium sp.
ACTAAATACTGGTGCAATTCTTTTTAATGAGCCCGACTTAAAAGTTGCGGAAGTTGACCTGAAAACAATAATCTTAACAGGGCCTGAATCCCGCACCAGATTTGAGAAATTACAACCAGCATTAAACAATACAAAGTCAATATGTTATGAAAAAGAAGGGCATGCAATTTTTCGCTTTCAAACAAAAGGAGAAGAAGTATATGTACATTTTAATGCCGCTCCCCTGGGCTTTTTATCGATAGCAGCACACGGACACGCCCATGCACTTTCGTTTATTGTTCATATAAACGGCAACCCTGTTTTTGTTGATCCGGGAACTTACACTTATCACACCGAATACGAATGGCGAAAATATTTTATAGGAACGCTTGCACATAACACCGTGCGTATTAACAAAACAAATCAGGCCAAACTGGCCGGTCCAACACTTTGGCTCAAACACTATAAATGTAAAATAACCCAACTCAACCTATCGGAAAAAAGCGATACAATAACAGCACAACACAATGGATACCGAAAACTGGGAATTACGCACACACGGGAATTGCGTATTGAAAAGGATGAAAACCGTATTAGTATTACCGACACCATAAAGTGTAAAAAGAAAGGAGAATACTTTTTAGAGATCCCGTTTCATTTGCACCCAAACATTAATGTAAAAAGAATAAACAACTCTGCATTTCAATTAATTGATAAAGAGTTGCACATAACACAACTTCAGCTGGATAAAAGATTAGACACCAACCTCATAAATCGTCAGATGAAACCGGAACTGTTAGGTTGGTATTCTTCATCGTTTATGCAAAAAGAGCCGTGTAATACAATTTATTGCACAACAAAAATTACACAAACACAGAAATTTCAATCCATCATTTCACTCAAATAAAAATTAAAGCTATGAGAATAAGTATTTTTGGTCTGGGTTACGTGGGATGCGTTAGCCTGGGATGTTTGGCGAAAAACGGCCACCACGTAATAGGTGTTGATGTTAATGCATCAAAAGTAAACCAAATAAACAGTGGCAAAGCAACAATTATAGAAAAAGACATTGCTGAAATTATTGAAGAGCAACATATGCTAAAACGAATTTCAGCTACAACTTCATTTGAAGAAGCAATTCTGAATTCAGAAATCAGCATTGTAGCCGTTGGGACTCCTAGTGGTAAGAATGGTCATCTCGATTTAAAATACATATATAATGTAGCCGAACAAATTGGTGTTGCCCTTTTAAAAAAAGAAGCGTATCATATTATTGTAATCCGCTCGACCATTATGCCTGGCACCTGCGATGAAATTGCAAATATTGTGGCCGAAATATCGGGCAAAGAAAGAAACAAAGATTTTGCAATTGTAGATAACCCGGAGTTTTTGCGTGAGGGAACAGCAGTGTTCGATTACTTTAATCCACCACTCACATTAATTGGATCCGACAATAAATACGCTGCAGAACACGTTGCACAACTCTATAAAAATCTTCCAGCCGAAATAATTACAACGCAATTAAAAGTTGCAGAGATTATGAAATATGTAAATAACACATTTCATGCACTTAAAATTTCTTTTGGGAATGAAATTGGGAACATCTGCACCGAACTTAATATCGATTCGTACGAGGTAATGAATATTTTCTGTAAAGACCGGCAGTTAAACATATCGCCGTATTATTTTAAGCCCGGTTTTGCCTATGGTGGTTCTTGTTTGCCAAAAGATTTAAAAGGGCTGCAAACACTGGCTCACGATTTATATTTAGATACGCCGGTAATAAAGCATATTGACATAACAAACGATTTACAAATTAACAGGGCTGTTAATCTCATTTTGAAGCACTGGAATAAGAAAATGGGATTTTTAGGCTTAAGTTTTAAAGCCGGAACCGACGACCTGCGAAATAGTCCGGCAGTTGCGGTAATTGAAAGATTACTTGGTAAAGGATGCGAGATTTCAATCTATGATAAAAACATTAACCTATCGTTACTAACCGGAACCAACAAAGAGTTTATTGATGAGAAAATTCCACACTTGTCTTCGTTGCTCGTTAATTCAGCCGCGGAAATTATTGAAAACTGTGACGTTATTATCGTGAATAACAAAGAAATAGAGTTCGTCGAAAGCCTTCAACATGTCAACAATAAGATTATAATCGACATGGTAAGGTTAGACGAAACTTTACTTGGCAAACCAAATTATACTGGCATTAACTGGGCCGTTGAAGCGTCTGATGTATTTATTGACATGTCTGAAGCTTATAATGCAAAACTGCAAAACATACGCAAAAATGCAGCATCGTCAAATCCGCTTATACAACAAACAAATAATCCTCGATAAATGAGCGATCTACACGGAAAACATATATTAATAATTGTTGAGAACCTTCCTGTACCCTTCGATCGAAGGGTGTGGCAGGAAGCGAATACATTAAAGGAGAACGGAGCTGATGTTAGTATTATTTGCCCAAAAATGAAAGGGTACAATAATAGCCACGAAGTTATAGATGACATTAATATTTACAGGCATCCGCTACCTGTTGAGGGTAGTGGTGCACTGGGATATCTTGTTGAATACACCGTAGCTGTTTTTTGGGAATTTGTGTTAAGCTGGAAGATTTACTTCAAGAAAAGATTCCATGTAATTCATGGATGCAATCCTCCCGATTTGATCTTTCTGACCGCTATGGTATTCAAACCTTTTGGTGTAAAATATATCTTCGATCATCATGATGTGAATCCTGAACTTTATATCGCTAAGTTTAACCGAAAAGACTTTTTTTACCGGCTGATGCTCGCTTTCGAATACCTCACTTTTAAGTCGGCATCATATTCAATTGCCACAAATTCATCGTATAGAGAAATTGCAATTAATCGCGGAAAAATGAGTCCCGATAAGGTTCAGGTTGTACGTAGCGGGCCAAAACTCGAACGATTAAAACTTTTACCCAAAACGATAAAGTACAGAAA
>DASQBW010000472.1:0-1951 GCA_035635015.1 Draconibacterium sp.
GTTGAAGTGTATTGTCATCAGGATCAGGATCAGGTTTCAGCAAAAATAGAATCTCCGTTATTTGCAAGCAGACAACTGGCAGTGCAATGGAAATTCCCATATGCCGTTCCTGTTCATTCGCATCCGGGCTACGATTTTGAATCGCCGGAGAAACACACTACCACAATGCAAAATACCGGTGCCAACTCGGTTCTTTTCCACCGTACACTGGATAACGACAATTATGAGGTGGCAGTTAACTGGACCGGGGATGCATCATTTATTAATAAAGTTGACCATCAATATATTCTTCAACCCAAATCCGGCGAGACTCTGGAATTTAGCTGCTTGTTTGCTCCCGAAATGAAAAACAAACAACCAAGTGATTTTTCGGAATGCAAAACCAATAACATCGAAAACTGGACAAGCTTCTGGCAAAATGGTGGTGTTGTTGATTTTTCAGAATGTACAGATCCGCGTGCCAACGAATTGGAACGACGTACAGTTTTATCGCAGTACCTTACCAAAATACAAAGCTCTGGGTCAACACCACCTCAGGAAACAGGCTTAACATACAACAGTTGGTTTGGTAAATATCATTTGGAAATGCACTGGTGGCACGGTGCCCATTTTGCGCAATGGCAACGCGAGGAGCTGATGGAAAAACAATTGGAATTCTATTATCAGATGTACGACAAAGCCCGCGAAACAGCCGAAAATCAGGGCTACGATGGTGTACGTTGGCAAAAAATGCTGGGCTCCAATCATGAGAACAGTCCGTCGTCGGTAGGCTCGTACCTCATCTGGCAACAACCACATATTATCTGGTTTGCCGAGCAAATGTATCGTCAAAACCCAACTGCCGAAGTGATTAACAAGTACAAAGACCTGGTTTTTGCCACTGCCGAATTTATGGCCGACTTCCCTGTTTGGAACGAAGAAAAGAAGCAGTACGACCTTGCTCCTCCCCTCATTCCGGCACAGGAACATTGGGAACGTGAAACAACATACAATCCTCCCTTTGAATTGGCCTACTGGTACTGGGGACTTACAACAGCACAAACCTGGAAAGAACGATTGGATGAGGAGAAAGTAAAAGAATGGGAAGACGTGCGTTTAAACCTTGCTACACCAGATCAGGCCAACAATGTCTATCTGGGAATTGAGGGCGCAACAAACTCATACAACGATATAGAACTGATGCGTGATCACCCAGTAGTTTTAGGCGCTTACGGCATTTTACCCGACTGGGAAAAGATTGATCCCGAGATCATGAGAAATACCATACACACAATTGCAAAAAACTGGGACTGGCCTTCAACCTGGGGTTGGGATTATCCTATGGCAGCTATGTCGGCAGTGCGACTCGGTGAACCGGAACTGGCACTTGAATTTCTATTAAAAGATGTTCAGAAAAATACCTATCTAAAAAATGGTCATAATTACCAGAGCGAAAGATTGAGAATATATATGCCGGGCAACGGTGGTTTATTAACTACAATTGGAATGATGTGTGCCGGATGGGATGGATGTACACAACAAAATCCGGGATTCCCTAAAGATGGAAACTGGAATGTAAAGTGGGAAAATATTTCTCCGGCTTTTTAAATTGCATGAATTATGAACCAATAAAACGGATCTAATATGAGCTTCAGGAGAAACATTGTTTTCCAGATTGATTAAACGTTTAGAATATGTACAGACTCTATTCCCTGCTTTTTTGCAGTTTTTTAATGCTCAATACCTGGGCAAACCCCGAGAAAAAGGAGATAAAATACCTTTCAGGAACCGATAATGAAAACACGGTCACCTGGGACTTTTTTTGTACCGAAGGCAGAAATAGCGGGCAATGGGCAACCATTGAAGTGCCTTCCCATTGGGAGCAGCAGGGCTTTGGTGAATACGATTACGGACGAAATTATCGTACCTATGGAAAGAAGTTTGAGTACGCACAGGAAAGCGGAATCTACAA
>DASQBW010000473.1:0-1543 GCA_035635015.1 Draconibacterium sp.
TAACCTTGTCGGTCAGTATTTTTATCCTGCTGCTTCAATCGCCAATAGCATGGGGAAGCTTTAAACTTATTGGTGGAAGTAATGAAGTGGAAAAACTGGCTAATGAATATTTCAGGATACGTATTTGGGCGGCACCGGCAGCTTTAAGTTTATTTGTATTTAGCGGTTGGTTTTTGGGAATGCAAAATGCCCGCTATCCAATGATTATAGCCATACTTGTAAACGTTGTTAACATTCTGCTTAGCGTATTTTTTGTTTTTGGATTAAAAATGAAATCAAACGGAGTAGCACTGGGAACAGCGATCTCACAGTATGCAGGGTTACTTGTTGCAGTTATTTTACTACTAAAAAAATACCGACAGCTAATACCCAAAATAACCAAAGCAGGTATAATTGATTTAAAATTCCTGTCTAGTTTTTTTAAGGTTAATTCCGATATCTTCATTCGCAGTTTGTGCATCATTGCTGTCTTTACCTTTTTCACTTCAAAGTCAGCCGGCATAAACGACACAATTCTGGCCGTTAATTCCATTTTGCTACAATTTCTGATGTTCTTTTCCTTCTTTATTGATGGATTTGCATTTGCAGGAGAAGCATTGGTTGGGAAGTTTATTGGTGCTCAGGAAATAACAAAGCTGAAAAAAGTGGTAAGGCTTTTACTTTACTGGGGTTTGGCCCTGGCCTTGGTCTTTACATTAATATACATTACTGGTAGCAATTTTATTTTAAAACTTCTTACATCACAAGATGATGTACTTAATACCGCACAGCAGTTTTTAATTTGGGTAGCTTTAATACCAATTGCAAGTGTGGGCTCGTTTACCTGGGATGGCATATACATTGGAGCAACGGCATCGCGCCCCATGCGAAACAGTCTGATCGTTGCTACCTTTCTAATTTTTGCACCGGTTTATTATTTTTTAAACCCTATTTGGAACAATCATGCTTTATGGCTGGGAATGTTGTTGTTTATGTTTTCACGCGGAGTTATTCTTGCTATATTATTTAAAAAAGCAATTTTGCATCCGTTAACCGGAAAATTTTAAGATCCATTATATTTCCTGAGACAGGCTGATTTTCTATGTCTTAAAAAAAGGATCTTGAAAACTGATTTCAAGATCCCTTTCGAATATTATATTACGTGATTTTTTAACTGTTCTTCTCTGAGAGATACCGTTCAGCATCCATTGCCGCCATACATCCTGATCCTGCTGCTGTAACCGCCTGCCGATAATGATCGTCCTGCACATCACCACAAGCAAATACACCTGCTACGTTTGTTTTCGATGTGCCTGGTACAGTTTGAATATAACCAACATCATTTGTTTCCAAATATTCTGCGAAAATGTCAGAATTTGGTTTATGTCCAATTGCCAAAAAGAATCCGTCAATTTTAATATTCAGCTCCTCTTCATCTACCTCTCCCAGATTTTTAACCAATGTAGCCCCTTCAACAACACCATTTTCACCAAATAAACCTCTGGTTTGGTGTTTCCACAGAATCTCAACATTTGGTGTTTTTTTAACGCGCTCTGCCATTACT
>DASQBW010000474.1:0-1781 GCA_035635015.1 Draconibacterium sp.
GGGTGTGGTAGAAAATGCGGATCGCCAATCAGACAATCAAGAGCAAAACCCGCCAGCAGCGGTATAATTAGAGTAAGATGTTCATTCAATTTCCATCGATTTATAGATGTATTCCATATCTACATTTTCTCTGATCAGCTGCGCAAGTTTGTCGTATTGCGTTTCTTTAAACTGCTGAAAATCCATTTGGGTTGCCAGCTGTTTCCCCGACTCTTTCAAAATTCGGTTAACCACGCTGATATTATCAAAAATGCCATGAATATAAGTTCCCCAGGTTCGTTCATCCAGGTAATAACCATCCTTCTTTTGGCCGTTTACCATACAAGCCGGGCTTTCCTGCTTCGCTAGTGTTTCCCCCATATGAATTTCGTAGCCCTTTCCTCCCTCACTGTTCTGAAAAGTGAACGAACATTGTTCTGTTACCTTTTCTTTAGTCAGAATCGTTTGAACCGGCAAAATTCCGAGGCCGGGTACTTTTTCAATCTGGCCTTCCACGTGGTGCGGATCAGCAATCCACTCGCCCATCATTTGAAAACCGCCACAAATACCGTAAACAGCTTTTCCCTGTTCATGGGCTTTTTTTACGGCGTTTGCCATTCCCTGTTTTTGCAGAAACAACATATCAGAAATGGTATTTTTTGAACCGGGCAATAGCAGGATATCTGCCTCATCGATATCTTCGGGCGATGCGGCATAAAACAGGTTTACTTCCGGTAATTGTTCCAGAAAATTAAAGTCGGTGAAGTTTGACATGTGCCGCAGCAAAACCACGGCAATATTTGTTTTTCCTTCAACTGCCTTAAACTGTTTTTTATCTACAACCACCGAGTCCTCATCATCGATATAAATATCGCGGAAATGCGGAATAATACCCACGACCGGCACACCACAAAGTTCCTCCAGTTTTTTTGCCCCATCTTCAAACAAGGTAATATCGCCCCTAAATTTATTGATGATGATGCCTTTCACCAGTTTGCGTTCCTGCTCGGGCAACAGCATCATGGTACCGTAAACACTTCCAAACACACCACCTTTATCAATATCAGCAATAAGATAAGTGGCTGCATTTTTCTCCACAGCCACCCGCATATTGGTGATGTCCTTTTTCCAGAGGTTTACTTCCGAAATACTTCCGGCTCCCTCCACAACAATCGGATTAAATTCGTTCTCCAATCTAGAAAAAGCATTCATCGCTTCGCTGAACAGAAAGTCACGGTCGGTTTCGTTAAAATATGCTTTTGCCGATTTGTTTGCCCAGGGTTTACCATTCAACACAATTTGCGAATCCATGTAACCGGTTGGCTTTAACAACACGGGATTCATCTCCACACGGCAATCAATACCACATGCCTCAGCCTGAACAGCCTGTGCCCGACCAATCTCCAAACCATCGGGAGTCGGGAAACTATTCAGCGACATGTTCTGTGCTTTAAACGGCGCCGGACTAAAGCCATCCTGCTTAAAAATGTGGCAAAACCCTGCGTTAACAACACTTTTTCCCACATCGGAGCCGGTGCCGACAAACATTATCGGGCGGTATGTTTTTGTTTTAGTCATGTTTATCTAATTCGAATACGGTAACACTGGCATAAGCCGGTTTAAAATTTTCAAAAAGCTCGGAAATAGCAACTTTTTCAATCACACTTTTTAAAATGCGGATTACTCCGGCATGGGCAACAATGGCAATATTACCGGCGTTTAATTTTTTTATTTCGTTGACACAAGCTGAAACACGCGCCACCATTTCGGGGTACGATTCGCCGTTTTTCGTTGGCAAGGTT
>DASQBW010000475.1:0-3383 GCA_035635015.1 Draconibacterium sp.
TGATAATCCCATTCACGATCGCGTTATCCAAATCCATAGGTAATGTAACCGTATCATTTTCGCCCAAATTTGTTAGCGGGTAGAAATGTTTGATCACGCTATTTGTTGTGTTGGTGCACGAAAACAGAATCGAACTAATTATGCCCGGCAACAAAAAAAATCTAAATAGCTTGCTCATTTGGTTTGACTTTTGGTTTTGCAAATATAATTCGGTTGTTATTAATTATCGGTTTATTCTTGTTCATTGGCCTCCATCAACTCCCAATTGTTGTAATCGTAAATATTTCCTTTCACCTTAAACGATTGGCGGATGTTGTATTTCGACCGGCTTTTCAAATCCTGGTGCCACCACGTAAGGAAAGTATATATTTCGCGCCCAACTTGTTCTTCTCCCTGCGTTGGATCGTTATCATTAAACACAATTGAAGGAATGTCGGCATTGCTCATTGTTCGCCAATCTTCTTCCAGGGGTCCTTTAGCATTAAAATCTTTTACCATCATTAAACAATTTAACCGCAAAAACAGGTCTTTTCTGAACTTGTAGTAGTCATAATTTTCCAAAGGAACATCCACCTCTGCCTTTCCATCATAATGATACCATTCCGGACCATGATCGGATGCAATAACGATTTTGGTATTATCATAAACATTGTTCTCCTGTAACCAGATCATCCATTTTGAGAAGTCTTCAAAGAATTTTTCCTGATTACGGTATGGACTTACATTTTTGGTGATCTCCCCATTCTCGATTACGTTCCAGGGAACATGTGTATATTTTGAATGAAGGAAAATAAAATTCCTGTCAGTACTTGTATTTACTGAAATGTTGGGTAAAACTTTAACAAAATAATGCGGGAGTGTTTCCGTATTTTTCTGATAGGCTTCATCGAAATGTACCAGCCAGTTTCTTTCGTTATAAATTAATGGTTTTAAGCATAACGGAACTCCATAGAACAGCGAGTTTTCCCAAAAGCGGGTGTACCAAATCTCGATATTGCTGCCAAGGTTGAGTACTTTATCCCATGAAGTATCCCATTTAGGAATAAAATTATCAAAACGATCATTGTCAACACTCGAATAGCCCATGTCTCCACTCGAAAAGAAATAATCATTTGTCTTTACTTTGTCGAAAAATGTCTCGGTTGCTAATCTGTATTTTTTCAGAATCGACTCTTCATCCATTGCATTCATATTCGCAATATTAAAAGCGTTTCCGTTCATTATCGCAGGCATCGAAGCGTACGTAAAGTTTGATGTGGAGACCGTGTTCGGGTACCATTTAAAACCTTTAAATGTCTCTTTAAACTCCGGATGCTCTTCAAAAAGGTTTTTCATAAACCAACCTTGTACACCATCCGGAATAAAGATTAGAATGTTCTCTTTGTTTTGCGAAAATGGAATTACCTTGTCAACACCCTTTCCATTTGTAGCATCATTCTTATCGACGAAGAGACGTCCTTTAGTTCCTGCCACGTAGATACTTTGACCAATTGTAATGAATGTAAAAAAGACAAAAGCGATTGCTACAATTTTATGAAAGTTCTGCTTTATCAGGTATGAAACAAAAATCATCGTACCGCTTATAAATGCAAATTCCAATATGTAAAACCACAAGTTGAAAGCAAGTTTTTTCTCTTCAGAGAACATGCTGTCTTGTAATGTCCCAACGTTTACAGGAAAAAGGAATGTATTTACATAGAACAAAATGGATATGCCCAGCATCAACTTTGTAAGCACTTTCCGGAGTTGTTGAGGTGCAACAATAAACAGAACAAGCACAAACAGAAAAGTATAGGCTGCCAAGCTAAAATTATTTACAATGATGTCGGTAGCAACAAAGCTGAAGTTGTAAGGAAACGATGCATAAACCATCAATGGTTTCCACCAAAATACGAGTGTAACAATATAGAATGTTATCAGCGTATAAGTAAAAATCCATTTCCTGCTGAATCCTTTTTCCCCCTCAGTTTTATTCTTAACCGCAAAATATACTGGCAATACGATTGCTCCAATTCCTGAGAGAGTTATAGAAGCCAGATTACACTGCTCTTTTATACTTTCCGCCAGCGACAACCAACTAAAAAGTACAAAGTTATTATGCATTGTAACCAAAAACATTTCGGTCTGTGCCAAAAGAAAAAGGCTTGAAATTATTAGCGAAATATTCCATTTTAACGATCCCCGCGATTCGTTATGAAAGAATTTAACTGTCAACAAAATTTGTAAAGGAATCAGTACAATAATTGATAGTACAAGTAGTGCATTATTTTCTCCGTGGTAATAATATTTTCCTGAAAGATAAAAGTAAATAACAGCTGTAAATGCAATATAAAATAGCGTGTTATGAATTGCCAGCTGTTGAATTCTAACTACAGCTTTTTTTACCGGCGTTTTTATGAAAATACACGACCAAACAAACACAATTGCTGCTCCAATAAGTTGCAAGGCCATACCAAAAAAATGATCGAAATGATGCGTGATCGACCAGTAAATTGTAACCATTAGTGCAACTACAACCGAAAATTGTGTAGCGTAGAAATATTGCTTTTTATTTTTTAGGAAATCTTCTTTTAAAGCTTGACGAAATGACCTGAAAAGTAATCCAATAAAACTGGTTAAAAGCAGCGAGCCGAATAATGATGCAAGGATGCGCACCGGAAGTGGCTCCAGACTTCGACTCATTGCCCAGTTAATCTGTGCTACTACTGTTATAAATGCAAGTACAAAAAAGACCGCTGTGAAGAACGTTGATAATGAAACTGATTGAACAAATTTGCCAGAGCGCTTAAATACCTCTTTGTTCGTTATAAACAGACGCAAAAAAGCGAACACGTTGTTCATCGTCCAATACAGAACTAATCCCGATGGCAGATTGAACAGCAACACCAGAAAAGTACTGGCAACAGCAACCATTTGTTTACGCTCCGATGTATTGCCGTTTCGTGTGTAAAAATAAGCTGTCAGCAGATTTACAACGGTCATTACTATTGGGAGGACGTTCACAATCCCAAATAAATGGTCGGGTTTTGATAGATCAGCTAAAGGACCAAACGACACTCCCCTAATAGCTTCCAGGTTATCGAGGTATTGATAGGCAGCAATAAAAAACGGAATTTGTACAAGCAAACTTAAAATCGGGATGATTGTTTTAAACTGGCTGTATTCAAATTGGCGGTTTAGTGTTTTTAGGTAATAATAGCGCTCCTGCCCGGTGTACACCTGCTTAATTTCATCCACCAAAGGTTGCATCCGTTTTTTAATGGCATCTTCGTGTATTTTCGTTTTTTCGATATAAATGAATATGGGAAGCAACAACAACGAAATAACAAAACTTAAAAGCAGGATGGCTATTCCATAACTCCCTGTAAGGTTATAACCGGCTT
>DASQBW010000476.1:0-13805 GCA_035635015.1 Draconibacterium sp.
CTCGTTTGGCATACCAGTAATAAAACATGTAAAGCAAATAGCGAAAAAGCCGCTTGATGTGCACTTGATGATCGTTAATCCAAATGATTTTGTAAAACCATTTGTGGAGGCAGGAGCATCAATTTTAACCGTACATTACGAAGCTTGCCGACACCTGCATCGCACGGTTCAACAAATTAAATCGTATGGCGTTAAAGCAAGTGTTTGTTTAAATCCACACACCCCGGTTGATGTGTTAACAGATATTATACAAGATCTGGATATGGTTTTGTTAATGTCGGTTAATCCCGGTTTTGGCGGACAAAAATTTATTGAACAGACTTATAAAAAAGTGAGTCAACTGCGTTCGTTGCTTAATGACAGAAACCCGGAATGTAAAATTGAGGTTGACGGGGGTGTTAACTTTGAAACGGGGAAAAAGTTATTGGATGAGGGCGCTGATGTGCTGGTTTCGGGTAGTTTTATTTTTGGTGCAGAGCAGCCGGAAAAAATCATTTCAACACTAAAATCATTGTGATAGGGTAGTGTTGGTGTGGCATTGCTCTATATTTCTTTCAATTACCTTTTTGGGCAGGTCTCTTAATGCACAATCTCCTGCAGCGCATTCTTTGCAGTTGTGTGTCATTGAAATTTTTTCGTTTTGCAGGTTGGGCAATTTTCGGGAGTTTGAGGGCTTCCGAAATCGACGATACACTTTTATGGCCGCCCAAATAATGGCTGCAATAACAATTATATATGTAATAATTTCCTGCACCATTTGTTAAACAAATAATTGACCAATATTAAAGCACATAAATGCAGCAACCCACGCCAGCAATGTTGTGTAAACAATGGAAAATACTGCCCATTTCCATGATCCTGACTCATTCTTTATGGTTGCTACCACTCCAATACATGGGAAGTAAATCAGAATGAAGATAAGAAATGCCAGGGCAGCAGGTGTTGTAAATACCGATTGTCCTTTTCTTTTTCCGGTTTGATGTACTTCATTCTGTAATTTTCGTTGCAGGTTAATGGTGTCTTCACCATCCTGCGATTGATAAAGTACCCCCATGGTACTAACTACAATCTCTTTTGCCGGTAATCCTGCCACAATGGCAATACTCATTTTCCAGTCGAATCCCAGTGGTCGCATTACCGGTTCAATAAATTTTCCTAACCTTCCAATATAGGAGTTAATTAGCCGGTCCGTTTCTTTTGCATGACTAACTTCCATTAGTTGAGCCATTTTTTGATCTTCCGACAACTCAGAGGAGGCTTCTATTTGCGTTACCTGTTGCTCAAATTCAGATGTCTTTTCTGTATTTCGTGGAAAGTATTCCAATGCCCAAACAATGATTACTCCAAGTAAAATAATGGTGCCAATTTTTTTAAGATAATGTTGAGTTTTATCCCACATATGATATACTACGTTTCTGAATGTAGGTAAGCGATAAGTGGGTAACTCCATTACAAAAGGAGTTTCTTTATTCTTAAAAACTGTTTTATTGAGTACTTGCGCCGTAATAAATGCAAATACAATTCCGGCTGCATAAATTCCAATCAACACCAATGCTTCATATTTCTTAAAAAATGCGGAAATAATGAGGATATAAACCGGTAATCTGGCACTGCACGACATAAATGGAATAATGAGCATGGTTAAAATGCGGTCGCCCCGGTTTCGCATCGACCGGGTGGCAAGAATGGCCGGAACATTACAGCCAAATCCCATAATCATTGGTATAAAAGATCTTCCGTGCAATCCAAACCGGTGCATAATATTATCCATAATAAATGCAGCTCGGGCCATGTAGCCCGATCCTTCGAGCAACGAAATAAAAAAGAAAAGGATAAGAATATTGGGCAAAAATACCAGAACGCTTCCGGTTCCGCTTATTATACCGTCTACAAAAAGGTCGTTGAGCATTCCCTCAGGCAATAAATGCGCTATAAGATTACCAAGAGCAACCACACCTTTGTCGATCCAGTCCATCGGGTATCCACCAAGTTTAAATGTGGTCCAGAAGATGAAAAACAACATTGCTGTGAAAATTGGAAATCCTACATAACGATTGGTTAGTACGCTATCGATTTTCTCTGAATGTGTCTTCTTTTCTTTTCGTTTATTGCTGTATGTTTCGCGAAGCGCCCCGTTGATAAAACTGTACTTTGCATTGGCAATAACGGTTTCGCTATCGTCGTTTTCAAGCAGCTCAATTTTTTTTATCTCTTTTAAGGTAACTTGCTGAATCTCTTCAAAATTAGAATATCGCGATAACAACTCAATAACCTGATTGTCTTTTTCAAGCAGCTTTATTGCCAGAAATCGTGATGAGATTTTATCAGTTATAGGCTTATCTTCCTTTATTTTTTTGCGGATGCTTTGGATTGATTCTTCCAGTTCTTTACCGTAATTGATGTGAATGTGTCGCGAAACCTTATCACTGCCTTCAAATACCTCAATTACCTTTTCAATCAGCGAATCAATTCCAAGCCCTTTCGAACTTACCGTTGGAATAAGCGGTATGCCCACCAATTTGGCAAGTTCATCTTTATCGAGTTTTAATTTGTTACGCTCCAGTTCATCAAACATGTTAAGGGCCATAATACACCTTAGGTCCATGTCGATTAACTGGGTGGTAAGAAACAAACTTCTTTCCAGGTTCGTGGAATCGAGTACGTTTATAACGATGTCGGGTGTTTGTTCGTAAATAAACTTTCGTACAAATATTTCTTCCTTCGAGTAGGCTGTTAAACTGTACGTGCCGGGCAGATCGTAAAAGTTAAAAGTATAGCCCCTGGTTTTAAAGGTGGCCTTGTGAATATCGACGGTAACACCACTGTAGTTGCCCACTTTTTCTTTCGAGCCGGAAATAAAATTGAATAAAGTGGTTTTACCACAGTTCGGATTGCCCACAAGCGCAATGTTTATTGTTCTTGTACGTTCCGATTGGTTTACAAGATCAATGTTTCGGTCGATGGTTCCCTCAAATATGTCAGTTCGCGATCTTTTAAATTCCTTTGCCGGAACAACTTCTATTTGCTCGGCTTCCGATTTACGTAACGTAATGTTATAATTCAGTATCTTGTATTCAGAAGGGCCATTAAATGGGGAATTTTTTATGGCTTTGATCTCGTTTCCACGGATAAATCCCATTTCGGTAATCCTTTTACGAAACGATCCGTGCCCCAATACCTTGGTTATAACGACAGGCTCATTATTTTTTGCCTCGCTTAATTTCACTGCTTCTGTTGTCTGAATTTAAATTAAATAAAAATAAGGCTACAAATATATTCAATTTCCTATGATAAAAAATAAAATATATTGTTCTTTACATCGTAAGAACAAGTGGCTATTTTTGTTCGTATAATAGAAGGTTAATGGAGAAAGATAAGTTTTATAACAACATTCAGAAAGCACTGGACGACCTGCCGGAGAACTTTAAAATTCTTGAAGAGCGGATTGATGTGGGCATTCAAATGAAATACTTTAAGTTTGTTAAGAAGCTGAGAGACAAGGGTATATCGGAGTCGTGCTTTGAAGCTCGTAATGAGCTTTTTGATCCCGAAATTGGTGATGAAAGGAAGAGGGAGATACTATGCGCCATTGCAGTTTACGATGATGTTGCAGCGTACAGAACGCTTGAGAAGTTCGTAGAAGAGTCGAAAGGGGATATGAAACAGTGGGGAATACTTGCTCTTCAGGAAAGCAGGATGCTGATGCACAGCTCTTTACTCGATGAACAACAGGTTTTTATTTCAACCGGATTGGGCGGGAAAGGTAAAAAACTGAGGTATTTTGTAGTGTTTATTTCTGATAATGAATTTGAGATGCTAAGTTCTGCACAACAAAAACTTCTTAAAGATGAATTAATATTTGAGCTTAATCATAACGAAGGAGAATTTGAATCGATGGACTTTATGGAAGGTTTTTCATCGGCCTTGGTTATGCTGCCAATTACTGCCGAGATTAAAGATGTATTTCAACGCGTAATAGAAGAATGTAACCAATACGGAGGATTTTTAAGCGAAGATATGGTTATTACGAATGTGAAAATTTTGTCAAGAGGGGAGATCATTCAATTAATACATCAAAAGAAAAATAATATAGACGATGAGTTGGGAAACGAATAAAATAAATGTGGCCATCCAGGTGCTCCCCGAAGGTGATGGAAAGGTAAAATACGAATTGGTTGATAAAGCAATAGAAGCGATTCAGCAATCTGGTTTTCGGTACCAGGTTTGTCCATTTGAAACCGTTGTTGAGTGTGGATTTAATGATCTGTCCGGATTGCTGGAAAGTATTCATTCGGCCTGTAATGATGCAGGTACCCAACGTATGATAACAAATTTGAAAGTACAGGTGAATTTTGAACATGATGTAGCTATTGAAGATAAAATGGATAAATACACTTAATAATCCGGGTGTTGTATTTTAGTGGTGTTTTACACGGATTAAAGGAATTAAAAATATTGGGAAGAAATTAGAACGTAGTCTTGTTTTTATACAAATAAGCGTTATATTTGCACCGCTTTTAAAGCAAACGAGTTCTGGACCTGTAGCTTAATTGGATAGAGCACCTGACTACGGATCAGGAGGTTAGGGGTTCGAGTCCCTTCAGGTTCACTTAAAAAAAGAGGCGTTTACATCGAATGTAAACGCCTCTTTTATTTCTGGTAAAATCGTTTGCTATTAAAGAACTTTTCGAATCAGTCATCTGCATGACCCATCGGCATTCAATTTAATTTTAAGAAGGTGATTAGTAGTTAAAGCTTAATTAGCCGGCAAAACAGGATGGTCGGTTCCCCACCATGCTGTCCAGCGTTTATAATCAATATCGGGGTATGGATGTGAGGCAATATATGTGTCAACACTATCAATACCGAGCATGAATTTATTAACAAACGCTTCAATTTCAGGAATTTGAGCATCCGGAACCTGGCAATGCTGATGCCCGCCAATAATGGAGAAGCCAAAACGTTCTTGGATACCAAGCGTTTTATAAACGCTTTGCGTTGCTCTGCTTGCTATATAACCCGAAGGGTCAGCAAGCCAGTCCCAATCTGGGTTGCCGGTTACCAGCAAAGCACGTGGGGCAACCAGAGCCATTAACATGTGATGGTCATGCGGTAGTTTATCAACATTATCTGCAAACTGCCACATATCCTCAATAAACCATTTATGATCGGTGTTCTCTAAGGTTTCCACATTGCCCAATGTTTCAGATACACGCCATGCCGGATAACCACCGCCGCCCGATTCCTGTGAAATGGTAAGCGCAATTCGCTCGTCGAATGCACCTGCAAAAAGTGCCATTTTCCCTGCAAATGAGCAGCCGGTAACAGCTAAATGTTTCAGGTCGACAGGTAAAACACCCTGAACCAATTCCAACCCGTCAATAAGCCGACTTATACCCCATGGCCATGCACTGTATGCTCCGGCATATTCCAACTCCGGATATAATTTATGGTAAGGTTCTTTGCCACGTTCTTGTTGGTGCGCCACTACCTGGGCATAGTTAAATGTTATTTGTGCAATGTTTCTGTCGGTGAATATGTTTGATGGCAAACTTCCTGTACCGCGGCCAATACCAATTACTGCCGGAAACGGACCTTCACCTTCCGGTAAGGTAACACTTGATGTTAGTGTGAGAGAGCTGTCGTTTCTTGTAATTACAACCGTAAGCGTACCATCTTCATAGGTAGCTTTAATATCATCCGGTCGTGGAGGTTTTATCCCAACTTCGTAATGTTCAATCATTGCTTTGTACTCGGCACGATGACGTTCCCAACTTTTAAATGTGGTGTCGCGGCCACTGCCATCGGCCCACATAAACGGATCGGGCAGGGGAGCAACCGTCGGCAGCTCATCTATCGAAGGAAGCGGTGGAAGCGGATAATCTGATCCAGTAAACTCAACATCATAAACAAGTGGTATATCTTTTGGCGCCTGATTACAAGCCGTGAAACCAATCAGCATAAATGTTATTGATACAATTAGAAGGTGTTTTTGATTTTTCATAAGATTTACTGTTTAGACATATCTAAATATACAATATTTATTTGTTGGATGGATGATATGCCCACCGGCTGTTTTCAACAAGCTGTACTTTAAGATCCAAGTGTCTGAACTTGGTGATAAATACCCAAATTATTTTCAAAATCACAGTTTGGCAAAATTATTTCGAACAAAAAAGTAGAATGGATAACGATTAATTTTGCTGAAATAAGACGTACCCAATTCAAAAATGGAGGATTATTTTTTAGATCTTAATTATTATGCCTAATTTAAAAACCTGAGGGATCAATACGAAAATAATCTAACTAAACGAATAAGATGAAGTATCTAATTCTAATTATTGTTTTGGGATTTTTCTGTTCGCTTTCTTATGCACAAACCAACACAGACGGGTCCCATCCAACCGGTCAAATTTCAAATGGATTGTTAACCGTTTCATTTTATATTCCTGATGCTGACAATGGTTTCTACCAGGGAACCAGGTTTGATTGGTCGGGAATTATTTATTCGTTGAAGTATAAGGGCGAAGAATACTATGGGAAATGGTACAACAGGATCGACCCCGAAATTTATAATAATGTTCAGGTAGTTAAGCCTGATGGAACTGGAGAGGTAGTTACAGGAATTGCAAGTAGCGGACAGGGGCCTGCTGAAGAATTTCTTGCTAACAATATGGCGCATGGTTTTGACGAAGCAAAGCCTGGAGAACTGTTTCTTAAAATTGGCGTTGGCTTGCTCCGAAAACCGGATGAAGAACCTTATGACCGTTACCGTGACTACGAAATTGTTGATGGCGGTATCTGGACCACGGAGATAAACAGAGACAAGGTAATTTTTAAACAAACATTGGTTAACACAGGAACCGGTTATGGTTATATCTACACAAAAATCATTCGCTTACTTCCCGTTAAGCCTATCATGAAAATTGAACATCAATTACAGAATACAGGAACCAGGTCGCTTTCGGGCAGTGTTTATGATCATAACTTCTTTGTTACAAAAAATCATCACACAGGCCCTGATTACAGAATTATACTGCCCTACTCAATACAATCAAGTCGTCCTCCATCATCTGAATTAGCCACTATAAAGGACAACCAACTGTTGATTCTTAAAAAGCTTGATACAGAAGACATGGTAGCATTGCCTATAGAAGGTTTTGACGAATCTGCTGAGGACTATAAATTCAGCGTGGAAAACACCAGAACGGGCACGGGATATTCAGTGCAGGGCGATCGTCCGCTAAGCAGAATTTGGTTGTGGGCAATTTATACAAATATCTCGATGGAAGCATTTATTAATCTTGAAGCAGAGCCGGGAAACATGGAAAGTTGGTCTTATGAGTACACTTATTTTACCGGAAATAACTAATTATTGCGGCTTGGTTAAGTTGCATTTCAGATTTATGCGGTACAGAAATAGGCAATAACTAATAAACATTCGCTAAACAAACTAATTAATAACCATTTAAAAACCAGAAAAATGAAACTCGAAGAAAAAATCACCAATGTACTGTTTGTTGCATTGTTACTAGTAACAATGGCGTGTAGTCCAAAACAAGAATCCTCCAGAGCAGATGTACCGCAAAAAGCAGGTAATGAGCTGTCAAATGACCGAACAATGCCGATGGCAGACCTTGGTGATGGGTATTATCGTAATCCGGTAATTATAGGTAGCGGAGGCGACAATACCATTGTTCGTGTTGGCGAAGATTATTATATGGAAGCCGGAGGAAACGAAATATGGCACTCGCGCGATATGGTAAACTGGAAATCAATTTCTACAATCAACACCTTTACTGACGGAACCTGGGCTTCCGAAATTACATATCACGACGGGAAATACTATTTCTATACTACCGAGGTAGACATGTCGCGTGGCAACACCGGCCCCCTGAATATGGCACAACGAAGTCTGGTAGGGGCTCCTTCCAGATTAACAGGAGACAAGGCATGGAAAAATGTGGTGGTTTGGGCAGATAACCCGGAAGGCCCCTGGAGCGATCCAATTGATTTAGAGGTGTACGGATATTTCGATCCAGGACATATTGTTGATATGGATGGAAACCGATACTTGTTTTTCAATAAGGGAGTTATGATTAAGTTAGCTCCTGACGGATTAAGTGTTGAAGGTGACATTCAAAAGGTTTATGACGGCTGGGATATACCTTCCGATTGGGTAATGGAATGCCATTGTCTTGAAGCACCGAAATTAATACATGTAAATGATTATTATTACATGGCGAGCGCTCAGGGTGGAACAGGTGGGCCGGCAACGGCTCATATGGGGGTAATTGCCAGAGCTAAATCGTTGGAAGGCCCTTGGGAAAATTCACCTTATAATCCCGTTGTTCGTACTTACGATCAAAATGAACCATGGGTAAGACAGGGCCATGGAACCATCATTGATGATGTTGAAGGTAATTGGTGGTTTGTGTACACCGGTTATGAAAACGGTCATGAAGACCTTGGCAAACAATGTCTTCTTCTTCCTCTTGAATGGACCGAAGATGGATGGCCAGTTGTTCCTGAGGGGATTAGCCCGGCAGATGAATTGAAAAAACCTGCGGGAGAAAATACCGGACACGGTTTTGCAGTATCGGATGATTTCACTTCAGATAAACTTGGTGAACAGTGGAGCACGGCAAATAATATTGATCCGAAAGAAGCTTATGCATTTGGCGAAGGATTCTTAAAAATGCCGGCAACAGGAGAAATCCCCGAAGAAAGCGCTGTACAACCTGTAGGTGCAACATTATTATCGGTTACACAATTTCATCACGCATACGAAGTTCAGGTTGAAATAGAAATACCGGAAACTGCCGAGGGTGGAATATTGGTATCTTCTCGCAGCCGAAGAGGAGCTGCAACATCTGCCAGAAATGCTTTCGCTACTGCAGGTATTCGTAAGGGAGAAATATTTGCAACCTGGGGAGGTGTGGCCAATTATCTTGATTACGGCAATTCACGCGTTTTTGTAAAAATCATGAATATGAATGGAGATGTTTCCTGCTTTTACAGCACCGATGGCAAAAACTGGTCCATGTTTGAAAATTCGACTTCTGTTACAAACGGATATACTATTTCGTTATACGCTGCCGGCGAAGGCGATGTGATTTTCAAAAACTTTAAATTTAGAGGACTGAATTAATTTAAAGCAGCTCGAATAATTTTAGCACAGCGAAATGCGTGTTCGTATAAGCTTAAAATACTGTTCAATTCCCTGTGAAATTTATTTTTACAGGGAATTTTACTATTTCTTAGCTTCAAAGCTATAAGTCACAAAAGTTGATCAATTTCTTATTTCATCGCTTGAAAGCGCCCCAATTATTTCTTCGACTAGTTTAGGTAATTTGAATTGAATTACTATATTTGCACTCGCAAAATGAAACACGGGTGTAGCTCAGTTGGCAGAGCACTGGTCTCCAAAACCAGGTGTCGGGAGTTCGAGTCTCTCCTCCCGTGCAAAAGCACAAAGGTCTTACTTTAGTAAGGCCTTTTTTATTGTAAAGATTCCTGTGGAAAATTTTTAGATCTTCAGCTTTTTAGTGTTATTTTCACAACAAATTCGAGTCCATGCAAATCGATGTTTTTATTCCTTGTTTTATCGATCAGTTTTATCCCGATACCGCTGCGAGTTTTGTAAGCCTGCTTGAAAAGGTGGGATGCGATGTAAAATACAATCCAAAACAAACCTGCTGCGGGCAACCGGCATTTAACAGCGGATATTGGAAAGTGGCGAAAACGGTAGCTGAAAAATTTCTGGAAGATTTTGAATTGGCCAACCTTGTTGTTGCTCCTTCTGCTTCATGTACAGGTTTTATTCGTAACTACTATCACAAGTTGTTTGAGGATAATGAGGAGTTGCTCAGAAAAACGAATAAGACACGGAAAAAGGTATTTGAGTTTACCGATTTTTTGGTGAATCATTTAAAAGTAACCGATGTTGCAGCCACCTTTAAACATAAAGTTACCTTCCATGATTCGTGTGCAGGTTTGCGTGAATATGGAATTAAAGAGGAGCCACGGAAATTGCTAAGCGAGGTTCGAGGGCTTGAACTGATTGAGATGAAAGACCTTGAAACCTGCTGTGGTTTTGGGGGGACATTTGCGGCTAAATTTCACAACATCTCAACGGCAATGACCGAGCAAAAAGTTGGAAATGCACTAAAAACAGGTGCCGAATATATTGTTTCTACTGAAGCTTCGTGCCTGATGAATATGGATGCTTACATTAAAAAGCAGAAGCTACCTATAAAAACAATTCATTTGGTAGATGTGCTAGCATCTCGTAGCTAGATGCTAGCGGCACGCAACTTATTTAAAACATCTGCATTCCGTGTAATTTCTTGTAACGCCCGCCAAGCTCCATTAATTCTTCGTGTGTGCCTTGCTCCACAATTTTACCTTCGTGCAATACACAAATTAAATTGGCATGTTTAATTGTGGATAAACGGTGCGCAATAACCAGTGAAGTGCGGTTTTTCATCAGGTTCTCCAGTGCTTCCTGTACCAGTTTTTCCGATTCGGTGTCCAAAGCAGAAGTAGCCTCGTCTAAAATCAAAATTGGAGGATTTCGTAAAATAGCACGTGCAATAGAAAGGCGTTGCTTTTGTCCGCCCGAAAGTTTATCTCCGCGGTCGCCAATTATGGTGTCGTAGCCATTTTCTGTTCCCAAAATGAAGTCATGAGCGTTGGCAATTTTTGCTGCCTGTATTACTGCTTCGTCACTTACATTCTCGATGCCAAAAGCAATGTTGTTTCTGATGGTATCGTTAAATAAAATTGGCTCTTGGTTAACGTTTCCAATCAGGTTGCGTAATGATTTTAGTTTCAGATCGCGAATATCGGTACCATCCACTTCAATATTTCCTGAAGTAATATCCCAGAAATGTGGCAACAAATCAACCATGGTGGTTTTTCCACTGCCCGATGAGCCAACCAATGCAACGGTAGTTCCTTTCGGAATATTCAGGCTTACATTCGAGAGTACCTCTGCTTTATCGTATGCAAAACTTACATTCTTGTATACGATATCTTTTTCGAATGACACGATATCTTTTGCATCTTTCTTATCAACGATCGTTACTTCCGCGGCAAGAACATGATCAATTCGTTGCATAGAGGCCAGTCCTTTTTCAACACTGTAAAGCGCTGTAGAAAACGCTTTGGCCGGATTTATAATTCCATAGAAAAACACCATGTATCCGATAAATTCTGCAGCTGTGAGCGACGAGTCGTTTCCTCCAAGAATGATTCGACCACCATACCACAAAACAACCACAATAACAATGGTGCCCAGAAACTCACTGGCAGGGTGTGCCAGGTGACGGCGCCACATCAGGCGATTCATGATCAGCCGGTAGTTTTGGTTCTCGTTTTGAAAACGTCCGATAGCTTTTTCTTCGGCATTAAACGATTTAATAATCCGTAATCCCGAAAGATCTTCTTCAATAATTGACAGAATTTCGCCCAGTTTATTTTGCCCTTTGGTAGACACACGTTTCAGGCTACGGCCAATTCGCCCAATAATTAAACCGGTAATCGGTAGCATAACAAACACAAACAAAGTCAGCGACCAACTCATGTATATCATTACGCCCAAATAAACGATTATCAGAATCGGATTTTTAATCATCATCCCCAGCGAGTTGGCAACCGAGTTTTCCACTTCCTGCACATCGCTGGTGATGCGGGCCATTATATCGCCCTTTCTTTCTTCCGAAAAATAACCGAGTGGCAAACCAATTATCTTCTTGTAAATAAGCGAGCGGATATCGTAAACAACACCATTACGCAAGGCAATAAGCACAAAATCGGCAAGGTAAGTAAAGCCAACTTTAAAAAGAGTAGCGATTACCAATATTAAACCAATAAGCAGTAGCGAATCCTGTTCGCCGTGTTTACTAATAAACAAGCTGATGTAATAGTTTACATTATTGGTAATTGAATCGGCAGTAAGCGCCCATTCTACTTTCTCGGTTACCAGTTCCTTTGTTTTGAACAAAATATCGAGTGCCGGAATAAGCATAGCAAACGAAAAAGTTCCGAAAAGTGCACCTAAAATGTTGTAAATAATATTCATGACGACTTTTCCCCGGTAGGGTGGAACAAATCGTTTCATGAGTTTAAAGAAGTCTTTCATGTAATAAAGTTGGAAGTTTGAAGCGCGAAGTCCGCAGCGTTCTAATTCCTTGTATTATTCTTTAAAATATACCGGTATAGTTCTGTGGTGTAATTGCTTTTAACTCTTTTTTTACAGCATCACTAACGTCTAAATCATCAACAAAATTGTGTATGGCCTCTTTGTTAATCACCTCGTTTTTACGTGTCAAATCTTTCAAAGCCTCATACGGATTTGGGAAAAACTCGCGACGCAAAATGGTTTGAATTGCCTCGGCAACTACTGCCCAGTTATTTTCAAGATCTTTTTCGATAGCCGCTTTGTTGATCAATAACTTATTCAATCCCTTCAATGTTGATTTTATCGCAATTAAAGTATGGCCAAACGGAACACCGATAAAACGGGTAACAGTTGAATCAGTCAGGTCGCGCTGCAAACGCGAAACCGGAAGTTTTTGTGCCAATTGCTCAAAACCTGCATTGGCTATTCCGATGTTACCTTCCGAGTTCTCAAAATCAATTGGATTAACTTTATGCGGCATAGTTGACGAACCCACTTCTCCCTTCTTGATTTTCTGCTTGAAGTAGTTCATCGAAATATAACTCCAAATGTCGCGGTCAAGATCAAGAATGATATTATTAATGCGTTTCAATCCGTCGAAAATGGCACTGTGGTTATCGTAGTGCGAAATCTGGGTGGTGAATTGCGAACGGTTCAGTCCCAGTTTGTCTTTCAGAAATTTGTTGGCAAAATCTTCCCAGTTAATATCAGGGTAAGCTACGTAGTGCGCGTTAAAATTACCTGTGGCTCCACCGAATTTCGCATCGATGGCAATTGTTTTTAACTGAACCAACTGCACCATAATCCGCTCAATAAACACCTTAATTTCTTTGCCCAATTTTGTTGGTGACGCCGGCTGACCGTGTGTTTTGGCCAGCATCGGAATGTCTTTCCATTCGGCAGCCAGTGTCAGCAGTTTTTCGATCAACTCTTGCAACAGCGGATAATATTCCTCTTCCAAAGCATCTTGTATCGATTTTGGAATGGCAGTATTATTGGCATCCTGCGAAGTAAGCGCAAAGTGAATAAACTCTTTGTATTTGCCCAGTTCCAGTTTGTCAAATTCTTCTTTTATAAAATACTCAACAGCTTTAACATCGTGGTTGGTTATGCTTTCAATATCTTTTATACGTTGTGCATCTTCAAGCGAAAAGTTTTTGTGAAGCTCACGAAGTTTGTCCAGTTTAGCTGCAGGAATATCAGTAAGTTGAGGTAATGGAATTTCGCACAAGGCGATAAAATATTCTACCTCGGTAAACAAGCGATATTTAATCAGGGCGAATTCGCTGAAATATTTTCCCAATCCTTCTACTTTGTTACTGTACCTGCCGTCAACCGGCGAAATTGCTGTTAATGTATTTAGTTCCATCGTCATTACTTAGAATTAGGCTGCAAATTTAACAAATTAAGCGGACTAGCTATTTGGCAGCCGAACGAATTTAATATTCTTTAACCGCCTCAGCGATTTTGGGTTGGTTTTGTATAGAAACCTGACTTCACTGCTTTTCGGTATCAGAGATAATTTGTAATTTGTTTTTTGTATTTTGGAACTTGAAAAAAATCAATGCCATGAAGCTGAAAAATTTCTGGATTTTGTTATTTGTACTCGCCACTTTAGCTG
>DASQBW010000477.1:0-6079 GCA_035635015.1 Draconibacterium sp.
AGTAAGAATAAGTATTTGTTTCCTTTGATTGTAATGGCATCCCTGTTCTTTTTGTTCGGGTTTATTACAACTATGAATAATTCAACCATTGAGTTTCTGAAAGGTGCCTTTGGTTTGAATGATGTACAAAAGCAATTACCAAACACCTTTTTTTATGGTGCTTATGTATTATCGATTCCTGTTGGGTTCCTTATTAAACAAATCGGGTACCGTTTTTCCATTTTTACCGGGCTGGGAATGATTGCACTGGGTTTCTTTGCATGTATCCCCGGTGTTGGTTTCGGGTATTATGGTTTCCTTAGTGCAGTATCAATTTTTGCCATTGGTGTTGTAATTCTGCAAGTTGCAGCTGCTCCTTATGTGGTGGCATTAGGTCCTGCTGAAAGTTCTGCCAGTCGCTTAACATTAACAAACGCATTGAACTCTGTAGCAACCGTTATTGCTCCTATATTTGTATCGATATTGTTAGTAACACCGGAGTTAGGAGAAGGAGAAGTGCTTTCAAATTCAGCGATTCAGGATATCGTTAAGAGTCCGTTTATGGGGATTGGCATTGTAACTATAGCTATTTTAGTGATTATGTTCTTCCTGAAATTACCCGATATTAAAGGGGAGCAAGAAGAAGCTGAACAAACGAGAGTAGTTAAACATAAATCAAGCGCATTTAAATATCCGCATGTTTGGTTGGGATCTTTGGGTATTTTTGTATATATGGGAATTGAAATTGGTATTCCCAGTTTCTTTGCCGACTTTGCAACGCAAAAAAATGCAGTTATTACAACCTCTACAACCGATATGTTGAAATTTTATTGGGGAGGATTAATGGTTGGACGTTTATTAGGAATCTTTGTCCTTCAAAAGTTCAAACCAAGAACCATTCTTACCCTTTGTTCATTGGGTGGTGCTGCAATGTTGGTAGGTAGTTTTATGCTTACCGGTAACATCAGTATGTGGTTGTTCCTTGGTACAGGTTTATTCCACTCAATTATGTGGCCTGTTATTTACAGCCTTGCGCTGGAAGATCTTGGTCCACACTCAGACGTAGCATCAGGTATTATTGCAACATCGGTAATTGGAGCTGCTATATTAACACCAATTATGGGTGCAATACAAACCATAACCGGATCGGTGATTATTGCTGTTTCATGTATGTTTGTTTACTATTTGTACCTGATATTTTTTGCACAAAAAGGATCAAAAATTCGTACTTAATATAAATTCGTATTTTATACTGAAAGCGGCCCGATTAATTTTAGGCCGCTTTTTTTATGCCGGCAATTAGTGCTCCATCCTCTAAACAAAAATTGGCATAATAGAGTAGAATATTCACATTGGGTTAATTTATTCTAAATAGGATGAATTGTTTTACAGGACTAAAAAATGGTTTATTTTTAATCGGGAATAAAATACAGTGAGTTATGATTCAAAAGAAAAGTTACGGATTACCAATTGTAATGATGATTTTGCTTTTTGGTATGATCTCCTTTATTACAAACCTGGCAGCTCCGATGGGAATTGTACTTAAAAATCAATTTAATGTTTCAAATTCACTAGGGATGTTGGGCAACTTTGCAAATTTTATTGCTTATGCAGTAATGGGCATTCCGGGAGGTATACTGCTACAGAAAGTCGGTTATAAGAAGACAGCTTTAATTGCTATAGCCGTTGGATTTGTTGGTGTTGGTGTCCAATACTTGTCGGGCCATGCCGAAAGCTTTGGAGTTTATCTGTTAGGTGCATTCATTGCCGGTTTTTCAATGTGTTTGTTAAATATTGTAGTAAACCCAATGTTGAATACACTTGGCGGGGAAGGGAATACCGGAAACCAGCTTATTCAGGTTGGTGGGTCGTTTAACTCAGTAATGGCAACATTTACCCCGGTATTTGTGGGGATTTTGATCGGTGAGGCAACAAAGGCATCACTTACTGATGTTTTCCCGATTATGTATATCGCAATGGGCGTTTTTGCGTTGGTGTTTTTTATTTTATGGTTAACAGCTATTCCTGAACCGCATGCCGATCAGCCCGAGGAGGCTTTAGGTGGCTTAATGTTTGGGGCACTAAAGTTCCGCCATTTTGTGTTTGGGGCAATTGGAATTTTTGTGTATGTGGGAGTTGAAGTCGGTACTCCTGGCATTGCTAATTTATACATGACCACTCCAACAGAACAACAAGCGAATGAAATTTTTGAAGAATATGAAAAGCAACAGATGGATGCTGCCTACTTTAAGAAGCTTACACTAATGGATGCACAGAATGAAGGAAAAGAAGGCTATGAGTTGCAAGTGGTGAGTGAGGTTGCATTTGAAAGTTCGAAAAGAATTTTGGATGGTAAAGATACTCCCGGCCTTGGAATTGGTGCCGGAATTGCGGGAGGTATTGTTGGTTTTTACTGGCTGCTGATGTTGGTGGGCCGTTTGTTGGGAGCTGCTTTGGGCAGTAAAATATCGAGTAGAAAAATGTTGGGTGTTGCTTCTTTTGTTGGAATGATCCTGGTAGTGTTGTCCATTTTATGGCCTGAGCAAACAATGATATCTATGCCTGCTTTCGAATCGGGTTCCAGTGGTGTTAGTTTTGAGTTTGTTCCCATTTCTATAAAATTTATGTTTTTAGCTTTGGTTGGATTGTGTACATCGATTATGTGGGGAGGAATTTTTAATCTGGCTGTTGAGGGATTGGGAAAATACCTTGCCGCAGCATCGGGTGTTTTTATGGTCCTGGTTTGTGGCGGTGGTATCCTGCCTGCAATTCAAGGTTGGTTGGCCGATGTTTTTAATTACCAGATGAGTTACTGGCTGATAGTTGCCGGTTTGGGTTACCTTTTCTTCTATGCTGTGGTTGGAAGTAAAGTTTTAAAACGAGCTAACCAATAATTTCAACAAGTTATCTATTGTCAGTTAATAGGTCAAGTTATAATTAATTCGAAATGTTCCCGTTAGTCCACATGCTTCGGCGGCTGGCTGTTTTTTATAATAAATAAAAGGATTCGTATAAAACATTGTGTATACATTTTTTTATTTTAGCACGACTTAATCACATTTATGTACGACATTATTGGAGATGTTCATGGTTATGCCACCCTGTTAAAAAAGTTGTTGATTCAGATGGGGTATTCAAAAACAAATGGAAGCTATTCGCATCCTTCGCGTAAGGCAATATTTGTTGGTGACTTTATTAACCGCGGCCCCGAAATCAGGAAGACAATACGTATAATCCGGTCGATGGTTGAAGGAGGGAACGGATATGCAGTATTGGGTAATCACGAGCTTAATGCTATTATTTTTCATTTAAAAGATAAACAGGGAAATACCATCACTAAACCGAGCAAATACTTTTTGTCGCTTTTTAAAACAATTAATGAGTATTCATCGGGTTCGCAGGAATGGAAAGATCAGTTGAAATGGATGCGTAGCTTGCCGCTCTATCTTGATTTGGGAGAAATAAGAGTTGTTCATGCCTGCTGGGATGACGGAGCTGTAAAGACAGCAGATCAGCTGTACGAAAATGGAATAATCAGGAAAAAGGTTTTTCAAAAAATCTACAAAAAATCAGGTTCAGAAGAAGCAAAATGTGTTTGGCTACTGACAAAAGGTGTAAATTTAAAAATGCCACCTGACCTGAGGATTATGAATAACAAAGGGGTTTCTCCGCGTTCTTTTAGGGTGAAATGGTGGGAAGATTTAAAAGGAATGACATTCAGAGAGGCATCGTTCGAAAGCAAATTCTTCATGCCATCTTACACCATTCCAAACGAAGTATTGCCAACTACATATCCCTATCCCGAAGATGCACCCATTGTTTTTATCGGACACTATTGTCGCGGGGCCGGGCCTAACATTATAAAATCAAACATTTGCTGTGTTGATTCGTGCGTTACAGGTACAAAATCGCTTTTGGCTTACCGGTGGAGTGGCGAAAAGGAACTTACTATGAATAATTTAGTGAGTGTTAAAGTCTGATGAGGGGTGTATATGGTTGATTGTTAGTGGTATATAAGTTTTTCTAAAAAAATATTTTTTTGTATTGCAGGTAAAAAAAGAAAGTATATATTTGCATCACCTTTGCAAAAGGCTGTAAGCCGCTTGAAAAGGGAAAAGTTCTAAAAAAACGGTGGCGTAGTTCAGTTGGTTAGAATGCCGGCCTGTCACGCCGGAGGTCGCGAGTTCGAGTCTCGTCGTCACCGCTTGTTTTTCATTGAAAAAATCGTTTAGAACATCAATTTTTGGTGGCGTAGTTCAGTTGGTTAGAATGCCGGCCTGTCACGCCGGAGGTCGCGAGTTCGAGTCTCGTCGTCACCGCTTAGTCAATCAGGCAAAAGATAGACAAATGAATAAAAGGAGTGTAACACAGTGAGTTACGCTCCTTTTTTGTTTATTGTAATACCATCTTTAGGCAAATGAGTATAGTGATGTTTTTCTGCAGCCAATAGTTATCACTCAGTAATAGCTACCTTAAACAAAGTTCGGAATTATTTGTATCTGTTAAGACGATACTTTTTTAACTTTCATCCACTCCATTTTATAACTTTAAACGAACAGCACTATGACTACAGTTAACGTTTATCTTACCTTTAAAGGAAATTGCAGAGAGGCTTTTGAGTTCTATAAACAAGTTTTTAATGGTAACTTTTCAGATGTAAATACTTTTGCAGAAATGCCACCCCAAGAAGGTATGCCGCCTTTTTCCGATGAAATGAAAAATCAGATCATGCACATTTGCCTTCCAATTAGTAATGAAACAATGTTAATGGGGAGTGATGCTGGCGGGGAGTGGGCTCCAGACTTAAAGCCCGGAAATAATTTTTCAATATCGGTCAACACTGATTCAAAAGAGGAAGCTTTAAGAATCTTTAACGGGCTATCAAAAGAGGGACAAATTACTATGCCATTGAATGAAACATTTTGGGGCGCTTATTTCGGAATGTTAACAGATCAGTTTGAAATAAACTGGATGGTTAGTTGCGAGTTGAATTCAGGAAAAGACAATTAAAAGCGGTTTTATATGAGTAAATCAGTTCAGCGTGATGAACGAATTGCCAAATTGACTTTTGCTTCTGTTTATCCGCACTACGTTACAAAAATAGAGAAAAAAGGACGAACGGTATTAGAATTAAATGATGTAATTGAATGGTTAACAGGATTTGATGAAAAACAGATAAAAAAGCTTATAAAAGAAGAAGCAACTTTTGAAACATTCTACCGGGAGGCCACCCTAAATGCCAACGCCCATTTGATAACGGGAGTTATTTGCGGGGATCGGGTAGAGGATATTGAAACCCCACTGACTCAGCAAGTGCGGTATTTAGATAAGTTGGTAGATGAGCTGGCCAAAGGACGAAAGATGGATAAAATCTTGCGAACGGGATAAAATGAATCTTTAAAAAAAGCCGGAACAAATTGTCCCGGCTTCAATATCGTTTACTTTTTAACCGACCAGCCTGTTTTTAAACCAAAAACAAACCAACCAAGGTATAAGGCACCAATCGCAAAAATGGTATCGCCAATGGCGCGTAACCAACGTATGGTTTCCAGCGGTGGAGTTTCCAGGAATTCAGCAGATCGCGCATACCATAGGCCATGTTTAACGCTGGCAACGGTTTGCGCCAAACCAACCGGAAGCACACTCAGCACCACCATCAACAAAAGGCCGATATTCATCATCCAGAATGCATAGCGTATTGTTTTTTCTTTCCATACTGAATTCAAATCCATGTCGCGCAAGACAAAAAGCATTAGCCCGATTCCCAACATTCCGTACACGCCAAATAATGCGGTGTGACCATGAACCGGAGTCGTATTTAATCCCTGCATGTAGTATAACGCTATTGGAGGATTAATTAAGAATCCGAAGATTCCGGCCCCCAGAAAATTCCAGAATGCCACCGAAACAAAAAAGTATATCGGCCACTTGTAGGCGCTTACCCATTCTTTGGCGCGGCTCATTCGTATGTTATGATAGGCTTCAAACCCCATTAATACAAGGGGAACTACCTCCAAAGCACTAAACGTTGCTCCCAGCGCAAGCACGGCAGTTGGCGTTCCTGTAAAATACAAGTGGTGGAAAGTACCAATAATACCAC
>DASQBW010000478.1:0-7660 GCA_035635015.1 Draconibacterium sp.
GGCTCAATGGGCCCACTATACGGAACATTTTTTAAACGTTTTTTCAGGGAATCAAAAAATGAAGAAAAAATTACGGCACCTGTTTTTCTTCGTATGCTGGAATCGGCGTTGAATGCCGTAATGGAACTGGGAAATGCTAAAGTGGGCGATAAAACTTTAATAGATACGCTTTCTCCTGCTGTTGAAACATTTAAATCGTCAATCGAGAATAACGAAAATTTTGAGTATGCATTAACTCATGCTTTGGAAGCTGCAAGAAAAGGTCGTGATTCAACGAAAGACATGATCGCGAAAGTTGGCAGGTCTGCGCGATTAGGCGAGCGATCGAGGGGAGTTCTTGATGCTGGTTCCGTTTCATGTTATATCATTCTTGAAACAATGTGTAATACGGTGATAGATCTTTTGGATCAAGGCAAATAAGGATTTTGAAAGTTATCCATTACGGCCACAAGCTATGTTATTTGACCAGCCGTTTGTTGTTCATAATATTTAAAGACAAGATGGTTGTAAATTATGTTTTAGTCTTATCTGATAAGGGGTCAGGCAACAATAGAGCTCATCCCAGAAAATAAGGAGATAACAAACATTATCTCCTTATTCATCAAATATTTTTTTTATTCCAGGTCAAATTCAAATAACATAACACTTAGTGGTTTAACGTTTATCGATGATGTACTTGTAATTTCACCTTCTTCGAGTGGTTCAGGCTCCTGAATTTGTCCTCCAACACCTCTTCGTCTTTCAGGAGGTGTAAGTGTCCAATATTTAGCCGTATTGCTAACATCTCCTCCTTCAAAATTTAGATTTAAACCTTGTTCTGAATCTAATGGATTGACAACAGAAACAGTTAGTTTAGTTTTATCTTTATTTATAGCTGCAAATACATCAAGCGGATAAGTTTCGCTACCCGGTGGTTCTGACGGAATATCAACTAATTTTGTTCCATCCAAAGGTTTAACAGGAGAATTTCCTGTAACATCAACAGGCAATGTACCTAATTTTGTTCTGTATAATTTAAATAATTGTCCGGTTGGGCTTATCGTTGCATTAACCTGATCATGCGAATAAAGGCCACTAAAACCTGTATATCCTGACATGCTATAATATTTACTGTTTCTAAAAATTTCGTGTAACGAAGCAGCAGTGCCTAAATCTCCGCCAGAGACCCATTCATCAATCCAGATTGTCATTTTTTTATCTGCCAATCCCGGGATTCTTTCTTCATATACTTTCATACACTCAACAGCACCTTTTATTCTTCCTGGAGTTATCTTAATGCGTTCGGTCATGGTTAATTCGTGTTCAATCCACTCCTGTTTTTCTTTATCGAAGTGCATATTGAAAGGAGGATAAGCATGTTCAGCAATGAAATCCATATTCTGGTAAGAACCGGAAAGCAATGTGCCCGACCAATCATCAACCGATAAATATTCAAAAGGTAGTTCAGAAGGTAATGGACTGCGCCGATGTCTGGCCGTTGTCCCTTCTTCAAGCAATGAAGCACCACAGCCTATAATTTTTATTGTTGGATCAACCTCCCACATTGCTTCAGCAAAAAAGTTGTGTT
The DNA here is from genome assembly GCA_035635015.1 of Draconibacterium sp. GTDB lineage: Bacteria > Bacteroidota > Bacteroidia > Bacteroidales > Prolixibacteraceae > Draconibacterium. The sequence continues at coordinate 1,568 of DASQBW010000478.1, forward strand.
TAATTGAGTATTGTGTAGAAACCATATGTCCCATTTGCCATTCTCCATACATTTCGTTTCCAATGCCCCAGTACTTTACTCCGTATGGCTCAGGGTGACCGTTTGCAGCACGCAACATTCCATTAGGAGAATCTTCAGAACCATTAACATATTCAACCCATGCAGCAGCACTCTGAGCATCGCCAAATCCACAATTAACCACAATATAAGGCTCTACATTAATAAGTTCACACATGGTGATTAATTCATCGGTCCCAACATCGTTGGGTTCCACACAATTCCATGCATAATCATACCTTGGAGGCCTCCTGTCGGGATCACCAATACCATTACGCCAATTGTAATTTGAAACAAAATTTCCTCCGACTAAACGATAAATCCCTGAATTTAACTCTTTCAGGATATCAATTAAATCGCGCCTGTAACCATGAACATTATCGGCAGGCATTAAAGAAACTGCACCAATATTAAATGAACCTTTCCCTTTTCCAATAATTTCAATGCTTCCTTCATTGGTATCACCAACACCGGAAAAATACAGTGGATATTTCATGTATCCATCAGTTAGATGATCTATTTTGATGGTTTGTCTTTCATTTTCACCCGACCCCCATACTAAGCTTACTTCAACTTGAATTTCAGGATCGCCACAAAGTACAACACGACCATCATACTCTTTTTCGTTTCTAAGCCAAAACCCTTCCTGACGAATCCCAAAATTTCCATTGCCATTGAGCAATACTTTGGGCGAGTGTTTACCCACATAAATATTATCCATGTCCATAACAACATTTTCTTCCGGGCCAACAGGTCTCCAACGTTTTTGCCCCCTCCTTGAATTTCCGGGAACTAAATCTTCGCTGTTGTCAACAGGGTAAAAGAATTTCCTGTCACTGATCATTTCTGCCCAAATTCCACCTTCAAACATATTGTGTAGAAGTTCAGAAAACATTCCATATAAAAATGGATTAATCGGTTCACCTGTCTGATCAATATGAATAGTTGCCGACAGATTTTCAGGAACATCCTGTGCCTGGCTGTTAAACCCGGCAGTTAAGAAAACCAGAAACATAAAAATGAAGCTTCGAGCGACATTTCTTTTAATAATTTTAGAAAACAAAAATTTTAATCTCATAATAAGTTCGGTTTGAATTTTTCTGATAAGAAACTACATAAGTTACTAAATTATTCTCTTATTATATATATACTAGGGAGAAGAATTTAGAATTTACAATATCTTTTCATTCTCAAAACCAACCTATTAGAGTTCTGATTATTCGTTTTTTAATTATAAGAATAGCCTTACCTGAATGCCGAAATAGTATAGAAAGGCTCAACGAGCATTATTATTATACTCGTAACCAGATATGTATGTTTTTTTAAGTGGAGTGGCGGGAGTCGAACAATTTATGTATTGTGCACTAAGTCAGTTATTTATGTAGGGGCTGATTTGAGTGTTAACCGAATCGTTCACCAGCGTTGTTTTTACATATAATTTGGCTCTATATGGTGTGACTTAATACATTATTTCATAAAAATATCAGCATAATATTCTTCAATCAGAGAAATATCTTCATCAGTCAGTTCATCAAAGTCATTCTGCCTTTTCCGTTTGGACAACCTCCCATTATTTTGATTTAACAATTTGATTAGTAAATCAACCCTTGTGTCTGGAAGAGTTAAGAACGAATTTATTGTATTGGTTAATCGATCGTATTTTTCGAGAAAATCAATTTCTTCTGGAATAATCCTGTTTATCGTGTCTTCAACACATTCGTAAAGGAATTCTGCCTGAACTGTTAAATCGTAGTAGCGATATAAATCTATTGTATCATTCAGTATCTCTATGTTATGACTTGGTGTAGGCTTCCATTCAATTAGATCTATTCTCTGGGAGGAATAATCTTCCAGTACTTTCTGGTAATCACTAATTCGGTCTAAAATCGCAGATGAAACAGGAAATATCATTTCCCGTTTGGTGAATCCCATCCAGTTCAAAATATGGTGGATTAAATAACGATGAATCCTTCCGTTGCCATCTGAAAGCGGGTGAATAAACACAAAACCAAATGCTATGGTTGTTGCAGTTAGAACAGGATCATAATCGCTATCCTGAAGAAAGCTATTGGCGTTTATTAAGCCATTCATTAAGGAGTCCAGATCTTCCGCTTTTGCTGAAATGTGGTCAGGAATAGGAGCAAAGGTTTCGCGGTCATGTTCTCCAATAAAACCTTCTTCCTGCCTGATTCCCATATGTCTTAACTTCTTTGAGCCAATTACAATATGTTGCAATCGTTCTATTTCTGATAAGTTTAGAGCTTTTTTCCCGGCTTGTCCGATCACTTTCCCCCAGTTTCTTGCTCGCATATTTGGAGGATACTCTCCTTCAATTGCAAATGATGCTTTAGAATCCTTTAATAGCAAAAAGGCCGCTGTCCTTCTAATAAGTTCCTTATCCCTTCCATCTAGTCCTTTATCAATTGATTCCTGAATATTGGCAGAAATATAGCTTTCAAGCTTTTCGCTTTTTTTTATCATTGGGCAAAATTCTGGTGTCCCGGGTAGGTTATTTTTTACCCTATGTCGTGTTGAATTAATTGTTGGCCCTGGATATTGAAGAGAAGGATTAACAACCTCAATATAAGTACCGATTTTCAAGTCGGGAATATCAAGTCTTTCTCCTATTAACCATTCGTAAAGAAACCAGATTCGTCTTGAATATTGACCGGTCGGTTCATTCAGAACTACTTCTGTAATATTTTTTTCTCCAATGATTTGAAATATTGTTTTCAGGATCAGCAGATCAATACCTTCATATTTTAGAGCAAAGAATATATGACTAATTAGGTTATTGTGTGGCTCGTGTCTTTTTGTGAATACTTGCCATTGGTCAGTATTATATCTTTGGTGTTTTTCTGTAACTATGGCAAGTTGTCTAGGTATTGGTAATAGTTTACCAGTATTTAGTTCTATCTCCTGGATCATTAAACTATAGCCCGCCAACATTCCTTCTTCGGGAAGAGGTCTGCCATGAAAAATGGTTATTTTCTGTGAAAAATGATTACTCATGCCTTTAAGATGTGAAATATAGTTACGAAGATAGCATGAAAAATGATTACTTAATGTGAAAAATAATTATTTATTGCTTGTATGTGTGAAAAACGATTACTGCATTGAATGGTATGTGGATTAATTTTATAACAAGACAAATTTTGATTCAATATTTGTTCACCTAATTGTTCACCTAAAATATGGTTTTATATGGTTTTGTTTGATATATAGTAAAAATAAAAAGCACTGAATTGCAGTGCTTTAATGTTTTTTAATCGTAAATGCTTTGTGAAACAGTGGAGCTGGCGGGAGTCGAACCCGCGTCCAAACGAGGAAGCTACAAGCTTTCTACATGTTTATCTCTGACTTAATTTTCGAATAGCAGCCGGATCAAAGCCACCAACTACTACCTTATCTCTTTTAATTTCGCAGGGGTACCAGAGCTTTACCCCAACTAGCTTCGATTTATTTGCACCGCCGGTTCGGACCGCTTCAAAGCATTAGCATCCGGGCGATGTCTTGTTCCAAAACCTTGTTTCGGAATTAAGTGTAATCTAAATTGTTAGATTACGCAGCAAGAGCGTAATTATTTTCGCCAATTATGGTTTTGATCATTATTTTTAACGGGTCAACAACCAAAACCCGACATGCTTACCTGTCTCTTCTACCCGCTGTCAAAACCAGTCAGCCCCGTAGAAGTTGTATCTAATTGTTGTATAGAACGTTGAATTATTTTTTAGGTGTTGTGAATAACAAATTCTTAGATTTTATCGCTCATAACCCTGTTTAATCCGGTACAAAGATATTTATTCTATTATAAATTCTGCAAATATTGATCTTTTACTTAATGAATCAATTACCATCTGTTCCATAAACACAGCGCACCAAATAGTCTCATTTTCCTCTATCTATTATTATATTGGGGGCAACTTCTTAACTCTATTCTGAAAATAAAATACATCCCTCTGATTTTTTGAGTTATTGTCATGTAAGCGCATAGCATTAGTGCCAAATTAATTCCATATCGCTAGTCATATAGACTAACTGTCTTTAGAATATTCCATATAGAGATAAAAAATTTTGTTTAAATCTTATTTTTATTAAATTACGATGAAATTTCAATCATTTGCCATAACTCCAATTATAAACACACGGCTGCTAGCTTTAGAAAGAATAGTATATGCATATAAAATGAAAAGCATAGATATAAATCAGCTCGGAGTAATTACAAATAGAAAGATTGCTAATTACACAAATCTTTTGGAGTGGGAAAATCTATTAGCCGAAAAAGTATCAAGCAGTAATACTAGTGGAAGAGATCCGATAACAGAATTAGATTCTTTTGTTATACAACCATTTTGGGAAAATACGTGGTTCCCGTTTATGATCGGACTGGTTTTTACCACTTTGGTTCTGGCATATATCAGCTACAGAACAAGCTTTTTGAACAGACAAAAGAAGAAACTCGAACTTCAGACTGAAGACCTGGAAAGAAAAAATATAGAACTTAAAGAACATCTAATCCTCATCGAAGGTCAAAAAGTCAGGTTGGAGGATAAATATCAACAAATTGCATTTAAGCGGGACAAAATAATTGAACAAATTAATCTTACAAATCAGTCAAAGCTACGTTTTTTTACTAATGTATCCCACGAATTTCGAACCCCGCTTACTCTGATTATTGACCCGTTAGAACAATTAATTGAGAAGTACGAAAACGATAAAAGTACATCGAACACTTTATGCATTATTAACAGAAATGCACGACGCCTGTCACATCTGATTGACCAACTAATTAATTTTAGAGTTATTGAAAATGAAAGAATGCAATTGAACGTATGCCGTGGCAATTTAGTCAAGCTCCTGCATGAGATATTCGATTCTTTTACCGATTTGGCCAAACATCGAGGAATTAAATACGAATTTAAAAGCGACCAGAAAGAACATGAAACCTGGATTGATTCAGAAAAAATAGAAAATGTATTTTACAACCTATTGTCGAATGCATTCAAATTTTCGTCTGTTTCCGGAAATATTAAAATGAAGGTTGAATTTATTGAGGAAACCTGTGAGAAGGTCATCCAGCCCCCCTTTGTTGCCATATCCATAAAAGATTCAGGTTCAGGCATTGAAGCCTGTCACCTTCCACATATATTCGAACGTTTTTATATATCAGAGCAGAGTAAGAAAAGCACTTGTTTTACCAGTTCAGGGATTGGGCTTGCTCTAACCCACGAGATTGTACAGGCCTTACACGGCAAAATTGAAGTACAAAGCAAAAAGGGTGAAGGAAGCACGTTTACAGTTTACTTACCTTATAGCAGAGAACGGTTCCAACCGAATGAGATAAATGAAAATACCGTAACTGCGAATATCAATATAGAAGGGCGGGTAAAGGTGCTCTCCGAGCATATTATTGCCCGGGAATTGAATTACGAACAGGAAGGCGGTCATGAAGAATATAAAACAAAATCTACTATTTTGATTGTAGAAGACAACTTCGATTTACGTAATTTTCTGATGCAAAATTTGAGGACGGAATACTTTATGCTATGCGCTGAAAATGGCAAAATAGGACTGGAAATGGCAAAGAAATACTCGCCGGATCTTATTATTAGCGATATAATAATGCCGGTTATGGATGGCCTGAAACTTTGCCGCCAGTTAAAAAAAACAATCCAGACCAGTCACATTCCGATAATTTTGTTAACCGCTAAAGATTTGGTTGAAAATCGAATAGCAGGATTAGAAATCGGAGCGGATGATTATATTCCTAAACCGTTCAATTTACAAGTTCTCCAGGCAAAAATTAAAAACTTAATTGAAATTCGGAGGAAACTGAAACGAATGTTTTGTGCTCCTGACCAATATTTTTCAGATAAAGAGATCCCTAATAGACTTGATAAGGAGTTTCTTAAAAAACTTTACGAAGTTTTAGAAAAGAATTATACCAACTCCAAATTTTCGGCTAATCATCTTTCTGAAGAAATGCTTATGAGTCACAGTCTTCTTTATAAAAAAATAAAAGCAATCACCAATATG
>DASQBW010000479.1:0-1682 GCA_035635015.1 Draconibacterium sp.
GTCCGGAAAGCGGATATAGCAATAGAAGTAGCAGAACTGGAACTATTTTTTGGGTTTGTTTTTGCATTGAATATTAACGATTGTATTGCGAGATTATTTTTAAACTTCATTTATGTTATTTTCACAAGCTGAAAGCAAGGATGTTGGTGTGGTGTTTATACCTTTTATTCCTTCCGGCCTTAGTGGCTATTAATGTTATAATTATTGAGAAACCTTATTAGCTTATTCATTTTATTCATTATAGCCGCTGTTATGTAATGCGGTTTAAACATCACGCGAAAGATTCGCGCGGGAGCGATGTTCTGAACATGTTTGCGGGAGTGGGGATGAGACTGCTTCGTCGTTTCTCTCCTCGCAGAATCTCACTCTAAACATGTTTTGGAAAAAGATTTCAACTTGGACACATGCCTGGTGTAACGAGTTCGCGAGGGAACGGAGTGACCGTGGCGATCTTATGCTCTCATTGCAGTAACTGCCAAAAAACTCCTCGCGACAGCGGAGGTTAATCGTTCAGATAATGCGCATACATCAATTTAATGCCTTCTTCCAATTCGATATTGTGCTTCCAGCCCAGCCGGTGTAATTTTGACGGATCGGTTAATTTGCGCATAGTGCCGTCGGGTTTATCCGCATCAAATTCAATGGATCCTTTAAAGCCAATTTCTTTTTGTATGACCTCAGAAAGTTTCCGAATCGATATCTCTTTTCCCGTTCCAATATTGATGTGAGTATTTCGTACTTCTCCCGGAGCTTCGTTGGTTAAGGCATGAGTTTGCTTCGTCGGGGTTTCCTCGCCGCGCAAAATCGTATCCTGAATAATGTCTTTAAAATCCCGATTCTCCATCATAAAAACACAGGCATCGGCCATGTCTTCCGACCAAAGGAATTCGCGCATGGGTTTGCCGGTTCCCCAGAGTTTTAGAAGGACTGAAGGATTGAGGGATTGAGGGATTGATATACCATACTTATTCAGTATTTTCAAGATTTCTTCCCGGCTCGCTTTTCCATCGACACCCTCTACCGGCCTGCGGTTTAAATCTTTGCAGATGGCTTCCCAGTTGTTGTCTTCCAGGCATTTCGATAAATGGATCTTTCGCACCATAGCAGGAAGTACATGGGAGGTTTCCAGGTTGAAATTATCGTTTGGGCCATACAGGTTGGTTGGCATTACGGAGATAAAATTTGTCCCGTATTGCAGGTTGTAGGACTCGCACATTTTTAAACCCGCAATTTTGGCAATGGCATAAGGTTCGTTGGTGTACTCCAGTGTATCGGTTAACAGGCAATTTTCGGGCATGGGTTGTGGGGCCAGTTTCGGATAAATACACGTGGACCCCAGGAACAACAGTTTTTTTACCCCGTGCACATACGACTGATGAATAACATTATTTTGTATTTGCAGGTTCTCGTAAATGAACTGCCCACGGTAGGTGTTGTTGGCGATGATACCTCCAACTTTTGCGGCAGCCAGTACTACGTACTCCGGTTTTTCCTGTTCAAAGAAATCGGCTACTGACTGCTGGTTCATCAGGTCCAGTTCTTCAAAGCTACGCCCGATCAGGTTTTTATATCCCTTGCTTTGAAAGTTTTTCCAGATGGCCGAGCCTACTAATCCTTTGTGGCCGGCGATGTATATTTTAGCGTCTTTCTTCATGTTGTTTTATTTTAAGTGAGTGTTGTGA
>DASQBW010000480.1:0-2733 GCA_035635015.1 Draconibacterium sp.
GCATTTCCACTTCCTTTTCCAGGGCGATAAAATCTGCATCCGATTCGTAAATTATATGACGCATTAAATCGCTGAGCTGAACAATTTTATCCGGAACTTCTTTCGATTGTTTTCGGGCCATGCTGTAAATACTGTTCAGCGAATTGAACAGAAAATGTGGATTTATCTGCGATTTTAAAGCTTTTAACTCCGACTGCGACTTTTCCTTTTCAAGTTCTTCGGCCCTGAACCATCCCCGGGCCAGGTGCAGCAAACTGGAAATAAACAGATAAATGGCAAAAAACAGCGAGATGTCCCAAAAGCTGTAGTAGGCAATAAAATAATAGCCTCTGAAAACATAATCGATAAGACGATCGAATAACAACAAATAAAATCCTGAGCCCAAAGCAACTAATATTACTACGGCAAAGGAATAGCCGAAATAGTTGCCGCGTTCCCAAAGCAGGGGAAATAGCAAATTCAAATTTAAATAAACCACACAAACAATGGGCAGATGAAATACAGCCGTATAAATAAGGTCGATTTGTTTTACTTCGGCCGATACTTTTAATACATTCATTAAGATTAAAAACGATAAACCCCAAAACAGGATATGTTGCAATACCCTGTCTTTAATAAGTCGCCCAAGTGCTATTTTTAAGTACCTGTTCATTTTTTTCGTAATAGTTCTACCTGCAGCCCATCTTCAAAAGCTTCTTCCGAATCGACATATTTGCTCACAAATTTTTGCAATTCTTTGGGCTTGGCGGTTAGAAGAATAAAATCGCCATTATTTTCATGATGAATTCTTATTTTGTTTTCCTTAATCAAATCTTCAAGCCACTCCGGATTGAACCATCGGATTTCGAGTTTATCTTCAGAGACATTAAGTTTAGCAAATGTGTGTACCGGAACCATGTGCAGATCAGTCAATCTGAGGTACTCGTCATCACCGTAATCTTCAAGATAAAAATCCAGGAAATATTCATCTGCTAACTTAATTACGTGCACTTCAAATTTCGATTCCTTCACCACTTCATTCACGTTTGAGATGAGAGTAAGCACGTATCTTTTTTTGTCTCTTATTCCGTCCTTTTTATCTCCAAGAAACGGATGGGTGAAATTCCATGAGTCATCAGAACCGCTAAAAACAGTATCCTGATTATCGTCTTCAAACCATTCGCCAAGTAAAATATCATTCTCAAACAGATCTGTCTCGGTGTATAACGGGTAGAATGAACATACTACACAACCGGAAAGCAGCAAGGTAATAATGGCAACAATAAAAATATTACGTGTTTTCATTTTGCTTTGATTTTTAATTTCTAAACCAAATTTACATTGCTCAGCCTGCCCAAAAGATTTTTTTCGTTGAGATGTGGTTTTTCTTCGTTGAGATAAGAAAACCGATTAAAACAAATAATTCAGGCCGATATAGATCCCCGAATCACCATCTCGTTCATCGGCAGCCATTCCGTAATCGCAGCGGATAATAAAGTTTTCGTTCATTGCCACACGCAGGCCTAAACCAAAAGAGTAATGTATAGCTTCTGCATCATTGTCGAAATAATCGGCCTTATTATCCACTTCGGCCAACACAGGAGTTTCAAAATCAATCTTACTGGTAACCCGGCCAAAATCGGCAAAAGCATTCAGTCCCAGATAAAAGTTGTTATTTATAAATTGGAAACGTGCAAATTTCCAGCGTGCCTCTACATTTCCTAAAAAGTAAGCATCGCCAATAACGCGGTTCCTCCTTATTCCACGTAATGAACTGGCACCTCCCAATCCTTCGGAGGTAGCACTTTTCATCACCGAAGTAATCATTTGTGTTTGATAGTAAAAGGGAGCGCTACCGGTGAGGGTTGCCTGGTAGGCCAGGCGATATGCAAAAGAGAGGTCGTTTGGAACAAGTGTAAAATACTGTCGGTGAATAATGCTTAATTTGGTAAACGTATTTTCGCCGCCTAAAAATTCGGGAGATCCCATCAAAACAGCCTCAGTCCATATTCCTGTCATCGGATTGGGTTCATTATCGCGGGTATCAAAAACAATACCGGCTTTTAAAGTTGGTACAAAACCGCCGTTGGCATCCTCTTCGGATATTATTCCCCACTCGTTGTATTTTTGGAATAACCCGGGCTCATCATCGTGCGAAGGCAGCAAATCTTCGTCGTCTTTGTTCTTATTCAGTTTATCAACATTTACCAAACCGAGCTTAAAATTCAACAGGTTTACCCCGGCCAGCCATTTTAAGTTTTCGCCAGCTAAATCACCTTCCAGGTCCACTTTAAACCGAAACAGTTTCCGATCGTATTTGTAGAACATACGGGTCCTGTAATCAGCTGTTTCATCGTCAAACCAGTCTTTGTTCACCACAGCATCGTAACCGTTAAAGCCATAAAAGTCGTATGCCAAATCACTCAGATAACTTATATCAACCGAAGTTTGTAAGCCTTCAATCAATTTATCCGAGTCGTAATTAAAACGATTAATACCGCTGCCTTTCGTAAAACGTGATACCTCCAGATAAATCGAATGATCGTATTTCGGATAACGGCTTCCGTCGCCATAATTATAAAGGTTTATTAGTCCTCCGTACTGAAAACCCAGATCGGTATCGAAAGTAATAGTCGGAAGTGCACCAAAGTTCCAGCCTTGTTTGGTAAAACTCTCCTGTGCACTTGCTGCAGTAAAAACAGCCAACAAAACGATTGAAAACAGAATACGCTTCATTTAGATTAGTTTTGGTTT
>DASQBW010000481.1:0-15408 GCA_035635015.1 Draconibacterium sp.
ACCAATATGAGTATTATCGATTTTATTAATACATATAAATTGAAAAAGGGGATTGAATTAATAAAGAAAAAGGACCAATCTATCTCAAAAATTGCTTATCAGGTTGGTTTTAACGATCCAAAATATTTCAGCCGTTTGTTCAAGAAATTCTATGGAATGAATCCTTCTGATTTGGTAAGCACTAATAAACATGCTGATAATTAGGAAGTTGTGCGTGTGTTGTGGAATCTGTGATTGGAATTCCGAATTCGTCCACCTCAATTATGAAATCATCCCCCCTCTTTAAAAAATTATAATCTACTTTTAAAATGCAGTTAACTAATAAGTGACGCTTATTATTGAACTGTTAACTAAAACTAAAATTGTAACCGACAAAAATTAAACTTATGAAAGAAAAAAAAATCCCTTAGTAAAACATTACTTAAATTAATCATACTTGCTTTTTTAAGACTATGTTTTCGTTACAAGTGATGTGGCGAGATAATTCTAATAATAAGAAAGCAGGTTTATTACATACTGGTATTAGTGGGGAAATATCAGTTAATTCATGATTTTCGTAAGAAGTTGCTTTAAACTCAGATGAAGATTGTTAAAACTCTACAATGTTTGACGATGGTTTTATCTGATAATGTCAATTTAATTTATCAGCACTGGGGGGTAGCCCTCCCACTTGAAATGACAATCACCTCATTACAAGTCTTCTATTAGCAGAACAGGACATGATCTTGTATAATGCAACCAAATAATGTTTTTAATCAAAATAATTAATTATGAAAAAAATTAGATGTTATTGTCGATTGGTTTTCATTATGATAATACTCTTACTGACCACGCAAAATTTATTTGCTCAGACATTAGAAGTGAGTGGTATTATCAAAGACGATACGGGAGAACCAATTGTCGGTGCTACAGTAGTTGAGAAAGGTACAACTAATGGTGCGATTTCAAATTTTAATGGAGAATTTCAGTTAACGGTAAGTGGCAATGATGCTGTTCTTCAGTTTACCTTTATTGGATTTGAAAGCCAGGAAATTCCCCTAAACGGTCAAACATACTTCAATGTTACCATGAATGAGGATGTTGCGGAATTAGAAGAAGTGGTGATTGTTGGATATGGACAACAGAAGAAGGAAAGTGTTATTGGAGCAATTTCCCAATTATCGAGTGAGGAAATATTGAGTTCGCCTGCTGCCAATATAACCCAGGCCATTTCTGGTAAGATTGCTGGTGTAATAACGTCTCAATCGTCTGGAACTCCAGGTGCCGACAATGCTGAGATTTATATCAGGGGACGTGCTACTTTTGCGGGAGATGGGCAACCGCTTATTTTAGTCGACGGGGTGGAACGTGAGTTTTCTCAAATAGCTCCTGATGACATAGAGACCATATCCGTATTAAAGGATGCATCAGCAACAGCAGTATACGGTGTGCGAGGCGCAAATGGAGTTATTCTGGTTACCACCAAACGGGGTCGTGATCAACGACCTGTAGTAAGTTTAACAGTCAACACGCAATTACAAACGCCGACTCGTGGGGATACTTACCTAAATTCATACCAATCGGTTCTTCTGTTAGAAGAAGCCCTGGCTAATGACAATTTGCTTTCTCAGTTTTCAGATTCAGACATCGAAATGTACCGTAAATCATCTGCCGGAGAGTTGAGTGGTGTAGATGCTGAGCTTTATCCTAACGTTGATTGGTATGATAATATTTTACGTTCGTCAGCCCCTGCTCAAAGATATAATATTAATTTTCAGGGAGGAACTTCAAAAATGCGCTACTTTGCCTCTGGAGAATACTATAATCAGGAAGGATTATTTGAGAATTTAAGCATGGATCCATACGGAAATTCATCAAATACCAGTTTCAAAAGATACTCATTCAGGGCAAACCTTGATTACAATGTAAATGAAGATCTTACTGTGTCAGTAAATTTTGGAACACGCTTTGAAGAGCGTACCGGACCAAATGCCAATGAGCGTGAAGTTTTTTATGAGTTGAACCATACCCCGGGATGGCTATTTCCTGTAAATTATACAATCGGGGAGGGTGAATCAGAAACGATACTATGGGGTGGTAGTTCACAATACCAAAACAATATAGCTGCAGAATTTGCTGTAGGTGGTTTTTATAAAGCTACAAATACCATTAGTGAAACCAATTTTATTATTGATTACAATTTAGATTGGCTCACAGAGGGTTTAAGCGCCAGGGGGATGATGTCGTTAGATTATAATGGATATTACAACCGACGCTTTGAAGCTGATTTTGCTACCTATGAGCTAAATGATAGGAATAACTCTAATTCAATCGACGCATATAATAAATTTAATGCTGATTCAGAGTTATCTTATGCTGGTGAAAATATGAGTAATTCCATGAAGTTTTACATGGAATACCAGCTTAATTATGCCAGAAGATTTGGTGTACACGATTTTACTGGAATGATGTTGTATAACCAAAACGATCTAAAAGCGAATGCAAACTTAGCTAAACGTTATCAAGGATTAGTTGCTCGTGTAACCTATGGTTATGACGATCGCTACCTAATGGAATTCAATGCCGGTTATAACGGTTCTGAAAACTTCCAGAAAGGCCAGCGTTTCGGATTCTTCCCTGCTTTTTCACTTGGATGGAGAGTCACTCAGGAAGAGTTTATGGAGTCAACACAGGATTGGCTTGATAATCTTAAAATTAGAGGAACATACGGAGAAGTTGGTAATGATAATTATCGAGGTCAGCGATTCTTATTTTTAGATAATTGGACTCAGGGTAATTCCTATCGTTTTGGAACAAGCAACGTTGCAACTGTTTCCGAGGGAGCTTACCCTAACTACGATGTAACCTGGGAACGTGCTGTTAAATACAATTTAGGTATCGAGTTTAGTTTATGGGACCGTTTACTTAATGGTAACATTGATTTATTTAGCGAAACACGAGACAATATCTTAACAGAGTTCCTTAGTCGTCCTCAATGGGTTGGTGTGGAAATGGCCGCCGGCAACTTGGGCGAATCTAAAAATAGTGGTTATGAAATAGAATTAAGGCATGCAAATAATATAGGCAGCGATTTTGATTACTTCGTTGGTTTAACTATTGCTCATGCGAAAAATGAGATTATTAGTATGGATGAGCCTGATTCAAAAACTGATTACAGGAAGCGTGAAGGTCATCCGATTGATCAATATTTCGGTTTGTTAAGCGAAGGATTTGTAACTGCAGCAGATTTAGCGGATCCAAACTTTCCTGTTTCTACTTATGGTGATGTTCAGGTAGGAGACCTGAAGTATCGTGATATGAATGAAGATGGTTATATTGATGACCGCGATGAAACAGCTATTGGATTTAGTGATATTCCGGAAGACACATATGCGCTTACATTAGGTGCTAACTATAAAGGATGGGGTTTTGATATGACCCTGCAAGGAGTAAATAATGTGAGCCGTTATTATGATGCAGAAGCCCAGTATGCATTTATAGACGGAGGTAAGGTGAAAGAACATCATCTCGACCGTTGGGATCCTTCCCAAAGCGAATCGTACAATTTGGCTAATGCGGAATATCCACTATTACATTACGATAACTATGGAGATCATAATCAGCAATTGAACTCATTTTTCTTGCAAAATGGAGCTTTTATGCGATTAAAGAGTATTTCATTGAGTTATTCCCTACCTACCTCATGGATAAAATCAGTTGGTATGAGCCAGTGTAGATTATATGTGAATGGAAGTAACTTAATTACCTGGGACCATATAGACGATATTGCAGATCCGGAAAGTAATGGTTCTAACCGTTATCCTATTATGAAAACAATAAGTGTTGGAGTTAACGTAAAATTCTAAAATCATGAATAAGATAATATTTAATATAGTAGTATTAGGGGTCATAGTTATTACATTGACCTCTTGTGAGGAAATGTTTGGCGACTTTCTCGATAAAGATCCGAGTAATGAGTTAACAGAAGAGCAAGTTTTTAGTGAATGGTCTACAATGACTGAGTTTCATTTCGACACGTATTCTTATTTACGCCATGGGGCATTGAGAATTGATAACTCTTGGTTAGATGCAGCAACAGATTTAGCGGAAACCAGTTATTCAACTGGTGGTGTTCGTACCACATTTAATATCGGAAACTATTACGGAACCAGGGGTGCGAATGAACTAATCGAAACATGGGAACACTATTATAGTGGAATTCGCAAAACTAACACGATTTTAGCGAAAATTGAAACGGTCCCTCAAGCGGCTGATTTAAGTGACGAAAAATATGAAACGGATAAATCAAACTATAAATCTGAAGCTCGTTTTTTACGTGCATACTTTTATTGGGAAATGTTTTTGAGGTATGGGCCAGTTCCTATAATTACAACAGTTATTGACCCGGGAGCTGAAGACGTAATAACTGCTTACACAACGCGTCCTACCACTAAGGAGTATGTTGTAGATTTTGTTTTGAATGAACTGGAAGCCTGCGAAAGCGGATTAATGCCATATGAAGATGGAATTAAATCTGCAAATGCCGGACGAATCAGTAAACCAATGGCCCGAGCCTTGTACTCAAGAATAATGCTTTATATGGCAAGCGATCGCTTTAGCGAATCAGGTATCACCTGGACTCAAGCAGCAGCTGCTGCAAAAGGTTTTATCGATGACTTTGGTAGTAATTATCAATTGTATCAAGGTTCTGACGGAGTAGATGCTTATACCAAAGCAATTCTTAACACACCTTACCAGGGAGGTAACAAGGAAGTTATCTTTTATCGTAATGCAGGAACAATTAGATGGAATTCAATTGATAATGATTCACCGGTTGGAGAGGGAGGTAGCGGAGGTTTATGTCCGTCTCAAAATCTTATTGATATGTATGATATGATGGACGGTTCTTCTCCATTTGCCGCGTATGATGAAACCGGAGCTCCCGTGTATAGCGGTACCACAGCACCTGCTATTAACAATGCCAGTGGTTACTCCGAAGAAGATATGTGGAGTAACAGGGATCCTCGTCTTGCCGCTTCAGTTTTATATCATGGTGCAACCTGGAGTGATGAGACAATAAACGTTATTTTAGGTCAACGTGATAATCCGGTTGGTAATGCCAATTCTACACCAACAGGATATTATGTTCGCAAGTATATTCCTGAAAATATATTAGCTAATGACCATTCCGGTTCCAGCTATCGTAATTGGATTGTTATACGTTATGCAGAAATTTTATTAAATTATGCTGAGGCGATGAATGAATCAAGTGGGCCATCTTCCGAAGTTTATGACGCATTGAATCAAATCCGTCATCGTGCAGGTATAACCGGCAATGTAGAAGATCGCACTGATTTAATTTCTTCCAAAGAGAATATGCGAAAATTCATTCGCAAAGAAAGAACAGTGGAATTAGCTTTCGAAGAACATAGGTTCTGGGATGTTCGTCGCTGGAATGTGGCTACTGAAGCTCTTTCACGCGATATCTATGGAGTAGATGTTGCTTCAGATGGTACAATTTCCAGAAAAGTTGCACAAAAGCGTGTTTTCGAAACTAAGATGTACCTCTATCCAATTCCGGAGACTGAAGAGTGGATAACAGGTATCCAAAACAATGCCGGATGGTAATTCTTTAATGGATTTATACTATGTGAAATAAAATGAAGAATATGATGAAAAATATAAATAATAATCTGGCACGAGTTTTCAAACTTTTGCTAATGGGAATATTTTCCCTAATTACGATCACAACCTATGCGCAAGAGGAACAGATCTTAAATGGACGAATAATTGATTCCGAAGGAAATCCAATTCCCGGCGTAGTCGTTAATGTGGCAGAGTCCAATCGTTTAATACTCTCTGACGAAGAAGGTAACTTTAGTTTGGATAGAGTAAATGTGGGGGATGAAATAGTTTTCACTCTTTTAGGATTCAAAACCAAAACGGTAATGGCTGATTTTAGTGGAAATTTTGAAGTTATACTGGAATCTGATTTGGATGAATATTTACATACTACTCCTGTTGCATTTGGTAGAAAACAAAAGAGATTTGTAACGGAATCTTCTTCTGTAGTTTCAGGTGAAGAGCTAGAGAAATTTCCGGTAATTGTATTAGCGAATGCTTTCACATCAACAGTTACTGGTGTCGCTACATATGAATGGTCGAGTGAACCAGGCAGGGCATCAACAGCTACGTTTATTCGTGGTTTAAGAACATTTAACGCCGATGCTCGTGAACCCCTTGTTATGATTGATGGTGTTGAGCGAGATCTATTGTTTTTAGATGCTTATTCAATAGAAAGTATTACGATTCTAAAAGATGCTGCAGCTACTGCTATTTATGGAATGAGAGGTGCTAATGGTGCAATTGTGGCAACTACAAAACGAGGCGAAGCTGGCCGTGCAAAGATATCATTTACGCATGAGATGGGTTTCCTGAATCGTATAGGTTCGATGAAAAATCAGGATGCATATAATATGGCCATTACACGTAACCGGGTTATGGATCTGGCTGGTAATAACCCATTCTATACCGATGAACAAGTTGCGTTTTATAAACGATTGCATGATGGAGAAACGCTAACAGGATTAGATCAATACAGATATTTTGACACCGACTGGGACGCCGAACTTTATCAAGACAATGCTCCTCAGAATAGAACCAATTTAACGATTAGCGGAGGAAATGAAAGAACAAAATACTTTGTTTCTTTCTCTCATTTAATGCAGGAAGGTGTATGGAACGATGAATGGGCGAATTATAACGATTATGATGTCCAACAGAGATTGCATCGTTACAACCTTCGATCGAATGTGGATTTTGATGTGAATGATTATATTAATGTATCATTGGATTTAGGGGGACGTCTTGATCTTACGCAGCACCCCAGGAATAGTTCATTTGTACTTATAACATTTGGTAACATTGAAGTTAATCCTATGGAGCCTGTTTGGAATCCAAACGGTACAGTTTATGCGTCGGCTACAGCTGGTAATGCCGGACGTCGTATTGCTGGTTCAGGAATAAGAAAGGAACGGGAACGGGCAATATATAGTACGGCTAAAGTTACAGGTAATTTAGATCAGTTATTACCTGGGTTAAAAGCAAATGCCATTATTAGTTTAGACTCTTATGAACAATTTAATATCGATCAAAGAGCTAGTATGCAAAGCTACAGGTACGATTTATTCGGAGATTGGACGAGTGTTGATGAAATTCAGTATATCCGTAACACTACGTATTCTGCATTGGGAGACCCTAATACTAACACCAGCGACTATGCATACAATACTAATTTCAGAACCGGGCTGTCTTATGCCAATACATTTGGTAAACACGCAGTGACTGCGGATGCATTTTTACGTACCTATAAGAACATATATGAGGGGCAGGAATCATCTGACCGGTATTTATCATACAATGGACAAGCTACTTATGTGTATGATAACAAATACGTAGTATCAGGAAGTGTGTCGTACATGGGAAGTGATAACTTTGCCCCAGGTTATAATTATGGTTGGTTTCCGGGAGGTTCTGTCGGTTGGGTAGCGTCAGAGGAATCATGGTTAAAAAACAGAAATATCAGCTTGTTAAAGCTTAGAGCATCCTATGGTCGTGCAGGACAAGCCGAAACAGGAAGCGGTAAATATCCTTACCAGGGAATATATAGTACCGGTAACGGATATAACTTCGGTACTTCGCAATCTGGAATTGGAGGAGTATATGAAAGCAGGGCTGGAAATGATAACAACATATGGGAAATTTCAGACATGGCGAATCTGGGTTTGGATTTTGATTTTTTTCAGAAGAAGTTGTATGGTGCTGTTGATGTATTTAAGGAATGGCGTTCTAATATTTTGGTTGAACGTTCTAATATTCCTTCAATATTTGGTGTTAATGCAGCTGAAGATTCGTATGGGAAAGTAGAATCAAAAGGATTTGAAGCATCTTTAGGAACTCAAGGTAATCTCGGAGATTTTAGATACTCTATATTAGGCCAGGTAACCTATAATACCAACAAAATAACAGAAATGGATGAGCTGGAACCTAATGTTGAGTGGCAACGTAAAACTGGAAAGCCGATCTATGATGAAACCGATGTTCATGTTATTTATGAACGAGATTTCACCAGTAGCAACGGTGTAGGAGGATGGAATATATTTAAATTTGTTCAATGGGCAAGTGATCCGGATAAAATTGCCAGCAGTCAGCAAGATGCCATTGACAATCCTGAGAAATATCCTTATAACGCTGCTTCAAGTGGTCATCAGCAATTGGGTACAGCTGTTTTCCAGGATTTAAATGGAGACCGTGTGATTGACATTCTTGACAGGACTCCTGCTAGTAGAGACTTTATAGCAGATTTGATCCCTATGGTAAATATTACGCTTGGGTGGAAAGGTTTTGATGCCCGCGTGGTACTCAATGCCTATTTAAATCGTGACGTATTTTTATCTCCTGCTATGGCCTGGTCTGGTTGGGGTAATATGGGAACCCAGGAAGTAGTTAATACCTGGGGATATTATACTGGTGACCCTAATGATCCTCGAAATGTTAATGCCAGGTGGCCTGTGCCAGTCTTTGCTGGTTATGAGCCCGTTAGTAGTGACAGGGGGTCCGGTACCTACAAAAATGATATTTGGATTGTTAATGGAAACTTTGTCTCTCTTCGAAATGTAGAGTTTGGATATTCATTACCAAAATCATTAATTGCCAAAGCACATATGACTGAATGTAGATTTTACGTTAGTGGCTATAATGTAGCTGAATGGGCTAATGATGAAATGCCATCAGATGTTGATCCGGAAAAACCAATGAGTTATCTCTGGCATTATCCGAAAACTCGTAGTTGGTCTGTAGGTGTAAGAATAGGTTTCTAATTTAAAAATAGTATAAAGATGAATAAGTTAAAAACATATATTTCAGGTGCATTGCTAATCCTTGTCTTGGTTTCATGCACCGATGATTTTCTCGATAAAGAATATGATATTTCATTATCTGATAATCAGGTATTCTCAAATGAAGCTAATACACGTGGCTTTTTAGCTAATATGTATCGTAATATTGATGATGGCTTCAGTCCTTATCGAAACGGCCAGTTTTTAGGAGCTCCACGCGACTGTATGACTGACAATGCGGTTTCTTATTGGAATGTGCATTATTGGCATAATGTACAAGCCGATAGTTATGATGCATCAAATCATACTTTAATAGGCCCTCTCTGGGAAGGTAATCTTGAGGGAATTAGAAAAGCTAATCAATTTCTGAAAAATGCCGATGAGGCGGTTGTTGGTAGTGTATTATTCGATCGTTATATGGCCGAAGCAAAGTTGTTACGTGCTATATTCCATTTTGAATTAATTCGTTGGTTTG
This sequence comes from Draconibacterium sp., assembly GCA_035635015.1. Lineage (GTDB taxonomy): Bacteria > Bacteroidota > Bacteroidia > Bacteroidales > Prolixibacteraceae > Draconibacterium. Next base: position 9,352 of record DASQBW010000481.1, read on the forward strand.
GGGCTGCTCCAATTATTGACATGGATGAGGAAGGTGAACCACTGGTGTTTGAAATGACCGATCCGGAAGCAATGAATATATCACGTACTCCTCCGGCCGAAGCATTGAAATGGGTTGCTGATCAGTGTGATGATGTAATAAGCGTACTTCCATTCCGTTACACCAATGAAACTGAAAATTGGGGACGTGTGAGTGGAGCCGTAGCTCTTGCATTAAAATCACGAGCTCTTCTTTATCGTGCATCTCCATTAAATAACACTGCTAATGATCCATCATATTGGACTGAAGCAGCGAACGCTGCTAAAGCTTTCATTTCAGCTAATAACAATCAAAGTAAACCTTATAAGCTGTACAATACAGGAAACCCGGATAATGATTATTACGAATGTTTTGTTGTAACTCCATGGCTAAATGATGAGTACATTCTATGCTATCAGACCTGGACAACAAATGCGATAGAAGGTTCTTTAGCCCCTGCTGGGTTTACCGGACAAGCAAATGCTACTGGCCGTACCAATCCAACTCAAAATCTGATTGATTGCTATGAAACAAAGAATGGCTTGCCAATTTGGGAAGATCCTACCTATGATCCTCAGGATCCTTATACGAACCGCGATCCACGACTTGACCAAACCATGTTTCACCATGGGACAATGTGGGGAGATGTTGAACAGGAAGAGTATCGCATGGTAGATGTTTCCTATCCGAATGGGCTCGATTACAAAGAGCTTCACGGAGGTACTAACACAGGATATTATCTTAAAAAATATGTGAACAATATATCATGGAAGGTTCCAACCAGTCCGATACATGGCTTTCCGACTTATAGATATGGAGAAATATTGCTAAATGCAGCAGAGGCTGTTAATGAGGCTGAAGGACCGGCTGCGGCTTACCAGTACATTAACGAAATAAGGGCCCGTGTTGGCATGCCACCCTATTCCGGAATGACAAAAGAAGAATTGCGTGAAAGGATTCAAAATGAACGACGCATTGAACTTTGTTTCGAGGATCATAGATTTTTTGATGAGCGTCGTTGGAAAATTTTTGATGGACAGACTGCATCTCAGGAGAAAGACTTTCCCTATGCTAAGCAATATCAAAACTTATATGGGGTTACAGTAACGCTTCCAACTGGTAAATTAGATGAACCTTCTTTTGAATACGGGAGAGCAGATGCCTATGAATCACGAGCATTTGTTAATCCTAAAAGCTACTTATTTCCAATACCGGAGGCTGATTATAAAAAGGCACCTAATCTTGGTCAAAACCCAGGTTGGGAACTTTAAAAATAAAGCTTGTTAGGTAACGATATACGCATTAAAAACATCCCCTCTTGGGGATGTTTTGTGTTGAATCGGTTTTGTTGGGTTTAAAAGGTTATCAGACTCGGCAATTGATTTTGATGCAGAATGTTACTTTGTAACAATGCAGAGTTGTTTAAGCAAAAAATTAAATAAAATAATATGAAAAAGAAAGTTCGTTTTTTGGTAATGCTTGGTCTGACAGTCATATTACCTGTTACCGCAATTATGGTATTATCAATGTGTCAGACTCCGCAAGATCAGACGGCGCAAGATCAGACGCCGCAAGATATTCCTTCCAGACCGGAAGGCCCGTGTGACATCTATGCCGAGGGAGACAGCCCGTGTGTGGCTGCCCACAGCACAACGCGTGCTTTGTACGCATCGTACAATGGTCCGCTATACCAGGTTATGCGCCAGTCGGACGGAAAAACCTTAGATATAGGTGTGGTAGAGCCCAGTGAAGGCGATCCGGGCGGATATGCAGATGCTGCCGCTCAGGATGAATTCTGTGCCAATACGTATTGTTGGATCACTACGCTGTACGACCAGTCAGGCACGGAGAACCATTTGATTCAGGCTCCTCGCGGCGGTACAGGCGACCCAACCATGATGGGTGGTTTTAACAGCTTGCCAATCGCTGATATGGCTCCGGTTACACTCATGGGACATAAAGTTTATGGTATCTTCATCGAATCTGGCATGGGGCTACGCCTGAATGACCCGGTCGGTACAGCGGTTGACGACCAGGCACAAGGTCAGTACTGGGTCGTAAACGGTCATCACTTTAATAATGGCTGCTGCTTCAATTATGGTAATGCAGAGATCGCCAGCACCGATGATGGTGACGGTACGATGGAATCTACTCACTTTGGCAATGCCACTGCCTGGTATTATGGCTCCCATCCTGGCCCATGGATTATGACTGACCAGGAGAATAACCTTGTGGGTTGTGTTAATCCAGATCCTAACGACAAATACTGTGAAGACCTGCCAACTATCACCTGGCGCTTTGTGTCTGCAACTGCCGATGGTGAACCAGGTCACTGGAGATCTATGGGTGGGGATGCACAGCAGGGTGAACTCGGTATTATGTACGATGGAGGTCGTATTATTAACGAAAAATTTATAAATAATACAAGTAGCTATGACCCAATGCGTAAGCAGGGAGCCATTCTTTTGGGCAATGGCGGTGACAACAGCAACGCTTCGCAGGGTACAATTTATGAAGCTGCAATGACAGCGGCGGGCACGTTTCCGTCTGAGGAAACCAACCAAAAGATTCAGGCCAACATAGTTGCTGCTAAGTACGATGTGCCCCGGGTAAGTATTGCGCCAGCGTCGGCAACTGACATGCCCCCTGGTCTTCAGACCTTCTCTCCTGGCTCAACGCAGAACACCACCATAACGTTTACCAATACAACAGGAGTGCCTGTGGAAGATCTTACATTAAGTATCTCCGTTCCTTCGGGATGGAAATCAGTTGCTGTAAGCTCAAAAGAAACTTCGAAAAAGTTTGCTAATCCTATTGCACCGGGTGCAAGCGTAAGCGCAACTTTCACAGTGACCTCAGGATCAGAATCCTATAATGGTGATATTGTTGGAGAAGCTTCATGGACGAACTCGGTAAGCGGTAATAAACAGTCGGATATTGCAATAGAAAAAGTGCGTAATGTCAGCCCGGTTAAGATCAACGAATTCCGTATTCATGACGGATCTAACACGACAAACTCGTTCATTGAGCTTTATAACACCAGTGACGATGATATAGACATCTCCAATTGGTCTTTAACCCAGCATGCAACACTATTACCCATCTTTTCATCAATAAACATCCCGGCCGGTACTGAAATTGCTGCGAAAGGTTTTTACTTGTTAGGTTTATCTAACTCAGGATTGGCAGTGCCTGCACAAGAAGGTGAATCAACCATATATGTAAGAAGCGCCATTGGTATGTCGGTTGGAGACGAGATTGAAATTGGAACCGGCTCAACAAAAGAAACCCGGACAATTGCAAGTATCACTACACCTGAAGAACTTCAGGACATGTCGCAAAACACGCGTCGACGTGGAACCAGCGGTCTTACAACTGTATGGCAACCCATGCCCGATGGTCCTGTAGTTACATTCCCAGCCGGTTCTAACAGTATATCTGTTTCGAGTGTGGACGGTTTTGAGGTTGGCATGAAGATGGCTATAGGTTATGGTGCCACTTACCCTGTTGTTAATAAACACATTGAAAAATACGAGGTGGTTACGATCACCGAGGTTGGCAAACCTGGTACTCAAGCCTTTCTATCATTGGATGCAAAAGCAGGTGACACAAACATCAAAGTATCTTCCACCGAAAATATTTCAGTGGGAGACAAGATTAGACTGGACATCGAAAGCGTGGGACATGGAATTGAGTGGGTTACCGTAAAACGCGTCGGTACCCCGTCAGAGCGTAGCACATTCAATGGTCCATTAGGACCTGATGAAGATCTTGGAACAGGCCTCGATCTGGAGGAACCACTAAAATTTGACCATGCGTCCAACTTACCCTTCAGTGCATGGGGAACAGGAATCAGCTTCGAACCGGCATCTGCCTTCGACCATTCAAGCAATGAGCCCGTCTTAGCATTAGGAAACGTAATAACACTTGACGGAGCTCTATCCAACAATTACGATATTGACGCAGTAGTGATTGACAAAAAGGTAATAACAGCCGGTTACCAGGGAACACAAGAGCCTGACCAATGGTTTGGTGGCCCGGCCCTTTCCTTTGATGGTAGTAGTATGGTTTTACGTGATGATGGTGGTAATGTTGTTGACGGTCTTAACTATGGCAGAATCGTTGATCCATGGCTCGCTGAAGGATATCATGGCGTTTCCGGAGCAGGTGAAAGAGGCTGTTTCGTAACAATACCTGGTGGTAGTACTAGTCGTAATTATACTCCGGCAACCTCTTCCGATTTAAGTGCAGGTCGTTACCCTGACGGCGATGATAACGACAGCAATTGCAAGGATTTTATGTCGCAAAGCACGAGCAGTCTGACTATTTCTGCAGACGCAGGTTCAAACGTTATTCATGTTAGTAGTGTAGCAGACTTTATTAATGGCCAAAAAATTGTCATTGGCACAGGTGCAGATAGCGAAACTAATATTATTGTTTCTATTGGCACTGCAGGTGGAACTATAGTGGTTACTGATACTAGGGCAGGTTCCACATCGATTGCTGTTGACGGTTTACAAGGCTTTAGTATTGGACAGACTATCACTATTGGCAGTGGTGCAAATTCCGAAGAGGCTGTTATTGCTTCCATCGTGGAAAGGCCACGTCGTCGTCGTAGTCAACCTGAAAGTAATCAGAGAGACATGATCATCGTTAGTGTACCACTTACTAATACTTACAGTGAAGGAGCACAGATCACAGGAAGTGGTATTCATCTCTCATTACCTTTGGCTAAGGGACATGATAATGGAACAAATATCGCAAGTAACATTCCTACACCAGGCAAACCTAATCAATTTTAGACGGGTTAGGTCATAGTCTAGCTGATGGTAGACATAGTTCGTTTAGTTAGAGAAGCCTGGCATTAGCCAGGCTTTCTTTATTCCCGGGATTAGTTGTAGTTTCAAGCAGATAGGGTTTTATCCTACAGCCCTATCTGCTTGCATAACCAAACTTTCATTCATTGAGCAAAAAGAACTTATAGGATAAAACAAATTGGGTATGTTAATCGTAATTATACTAACAATACGTTTTGAATAGGAATATTTTTTGTAAGAATCATTAAAGAGATTTAATATAAAAGTGTAAAAAGTTGTTGAAAAAATAAAGTCATGTATAGAAAATTAAGCACATCATTAATTTTAATGTTGTCAATAATCATTAATTATAATGTTATTGCACAGGATAAAATTATTCAAGGTATAGTAACCACTTTCGACAGTATACCATTAATAGGAGTTCAGATTAAAGTTAAAAGTACAAAACAGGAAATTCGAACTGATACTGCTGGTACTTTTTCAATCGCCTGTAAAGCAAAAGATATTCTAACCGTAAGTGCCGATGGATTTTATAATCAAAAAGTGAGATTAACTGAAAAAACGAAATTTGTCGCTGTAAATTTAAATCTGAAACCTGGTGACAAAAATAGATTCCTGGCAATCGGATATGGGCAACAGAATGAGGAAAATGTCGTTGGTGCAATTTCCCAGTTATCTACTGACGATATAATGAGTTCTAAATCGGGCAATATGACTCAGGCTATCTCGGGTAAAATTGCTGGTGTAATAACCTCTCAATCTTCCGGAATCCCAGGAGCCGACAATGCTGAAATTTATATCAGGGGGCGTGCAACTTGGGCAGGAGATGGGCAGCCCCTTGTTTTAGTTGACGGAGTGGAACGTGATTTTTCTCAAATAGCCTCTGATGATATCCAGAGTATAACCGTATTAAAGGATGCTTTATCGACAGCCGTATATGGTATACGAGGTGCCAATGGAGTTATACTGATTACTACCAAACGGGGTAGAGATTAAAAATCGGTATTGACTCCCATATTCAGCACCGATTTACAAATGCAATAATAGTATAAGCAGCAAATAATAGTAAACTGGATAAAGCAATGCTTGACTGAAATATTGAAAAGATATTAAATGTTTACTAAAAGGCCCAAGGTTCAGAGATCACAACTATTCTGTCAAATTAGAACTAAAAAACAATACACCGAAAGAAATCTTCCAGAGATTTCATGGGACTTATGAA
>DASQBW010000482.1:0-3564 GCA_035635015.1 Draconibacterium sp.
TCATCGATTCCGGGTTTAATTTCAGGCATCAAATTCAATTTCGTATTTCTCAATTTTAGATATGCCTGGAAAAGTTTCTTAACGGAATCACCCCAAAAGAAACTATTTCAAAATCAATTTGTTATAGCTTGTGAATTGATACAATTCAATTCATCCGTCATTATTTCTATAAAAAAACACATATCATTCAGAGAATTTAATAGCCCAAAAGACCTTGGAAATGGATTGTTGAAATTTCTGATTTCATTCTTACTGATCTTCAGTTTTTATATTTCAAAGGCTCAAATTGATGAAAGTGCTTTCGAAAAAGTAATTATCGAAGTAGATGGTGAGGAAGTTTTTGAAATTTTTGAAATTATTCAGGATCATCAGGGATATATGTGGATGAACACAAATTTAGGACTGATCCGTTATAATGGTTTGGAAGGTAAAAAATATGATTTTAAAACAATAGATTCTTCTCCCGTTGCAATTGATTATATTGAATCTTTATACGTTGATTACCTTGGCCAATTATGGATTGGCACAACTTCGGGGCTAAGTAAATACAACCGTGAGTGTGATTGCATTCTTCCTTATTCCATAAATAATTACAATCCCGAGATAACCAACGTACTAACGATTACAGAAGATCAAAATAAAAATTTATGGATTGGCACCCATAATGGCGGACTTTATCGATATGATAGAGAAAGCGGCGCCTTTACTCGGTTTTTAAATAAGCCATCAGATTCAATTAATCTTACGAATGAAAGAATTGAAGTATTATTGGTTGATCGAAATAATACATTATGGATAGGTACAAATTCATTGATACCAACAAATAATTCAGGATTATTACAATATGATATTAAAACCGGCAGCATAAAAAGATTCTCTCATGATCCATCAAATCCTAATTCTTTGCTGGATAATCACATCATATCTATAGATGAAGATCAGTACGGACAACTACTAATTGGTACCCTCAAAAGTGGATTTCATATATACAATTTAGAAAGTGAATCATTAAACAGAATTAGCTTTAATCCTGAAGATCACAATCAAATTCGGGCTCCATATTCAGAAGAAAAAGTATTTGGTGGCGAACCTTTTGTTTGGCTGGTTCATCAGGATCGAAATGGAGGCTATTGGATCGGCACTACGGGTAAAGGAATAAATTATTTTAATTCTGCAAACAATACAAGCCAACATCTCACATTCGATCTCGATAATCCCCAACTTTTATGGTCATTTTTCGAAGACAGGCAGGGCAATATATGGATCGGAGGCTTAATGGGCAGCGGTCTTTTTAGAACAGACCTCTTTGCCCGAAAATATCATGTGAACACTAACTATTCGAGTGTGGAAGTTGTTTACGAATCACCTATAAACCCGGGAATTTTATGGGTCTCAACTCAGGAATCCGGACTTAGTAGAATGGATTTAAAAACCGGCGAAATTAAAAGTTATCTCCACGATGAGAACAATAGTAAAAGTCTTGGACACAGCTGGGTACGTTCGGCCTATCAGGAAAATCCAGAAACACTCTGGCTCGGTATAGGTAATGGTGGCGCCTATGGAGATATGAAAGGGGACGGAGGCGTAGATCGAATGGATATTGAAACAGGAACTTTTACTCACTATAAATTAACACGGGATGATGATGGCCTCGATGGTTTTAGCTATACGCCTTACACGATTAGTGAAGACAATGAGGGGAGATTATGGTTGGGTGCCGGCGGCGGTATATTTCGATCGGATAAGGATAAAAAAGAATTCAGAGCTGTTGAAATTTTTAAGAATGACAGTTCATCAAAGAATGTCTTTCTCAACATAGCTCGTATTGATTTAAACGGAGACATTTGGGCTTCCGATTTTGCCGGTGAAGGAACCACCTATTTATTTGACCGGAAGGAAGATATGTTTAAACCATACCTGAAAGGATTTAGAATGTACAGAGTTCTGGTTGACCAAAAAGGATGGTTATTGATTGGAACCTGGGAAAAGGGATTGTTGCATCTGAATCCTGCAGATCGCAGTTATATTCAATACACAAAAAAAGAAGGACTGCCAAGTAACGATGCAATAGATATTATTGAAGACAGTGAAAACAATTATTGGATTGGAACGCGGATGGGACCTGCAAAATTTAATGCTGAAACCGGTCTTATCTCTTCGGTTGGCTTACCAATAATCCGATGCAACAGAGGAATCTTAAAAGCAAGCGATAATCAAATCTACCTAAGTGCCAATAAAGGTTTGGTTTCATTTTATCCTGATCAGGTTCTTGGGAATCCCTTTCCTCCGCAAATAAATATTAGTGAATTATTGATTTCTGATGAGAATTATTTAGCTAAGAACGATACTTCTGAGGAACTAATTTTAGCTCACAAACAAAACGATATTGCATTTAAGTATACCGCACTGCATTATAGCAATCCCACAAAAAACAGCTATCAATACAAACTAAATCCTGTTGATGAAAATTGGATAAATGCCGGCAATGAACGAACCATCCGGTTTGCAGATTTGTCGCCCGGCTCCTATACTTTTCAGGTAAAAGCCGCCAGCAGCGACGGCGTTTGGAGCGATGAAGCTGCAGCTATTGATTTCACCATTAAGCCGGCCTGGTGGAACACATGGTTGGCTTACATTATATATTTGGTCCTTGCAATAGCTTTTGCCGACCGGTTTTACCGTTTTCAACTTTCAAAAAGATTAGCGGTTTCCGAGAGTAAAAGATTAAAAGAAGTTAACCAGGTAAAGAATACTTTGTACACCAATATTACACACGAGTTTCGAACTCCGCTTACCGTGATAAACGGGATGACAGACTCCATAAAAACGGACCTGGAAAAAAAGCAGTTCGACGATACTGAAAAATCGTTGCAAATGATTGAACGCAACAGCAAAGGGCTGTTGCACCTGGTGAACGAAATGCTGGATTTGGCCAAAATAGACAGTGGAAATATGAAGTTGGAGCTGGTGCAAACCAATGTTGTTCCCTTTGTAAAATATATGAGTGAAAGTTTCCATTCGCTGGCACAGAAAAAGCAAATTAGTCTTACCGTTTATTCTGAGGTCGACGAATTAATACTGGATTTCGATTCGAAGAAACTATCTGCTGTAATATCCAACCTACTCTCGAATGCCATCAAATTTACACCACCCGATGGGAAAATTATTGTACACCTTAACAAAATTACAAAGGGTAAAAACCACTTTTTCTCCCTAAAAATAAAAGACAACGGCCCGGGTATTCCCTTAGATGAGATTGAAAATATTTTTAACCGATTTTACCAGGTCGGGAATTCATCGCCACGAGACGAACAGGGAACCGGTATCGGATTAGCATTGAGCAAAGAATTTGTGGAATTAATGCGTGGAAAGATCTGTGTTGAAAGTGTGGAAGACAAAGGCTGTACATTTATTATTGAAATTCCGGTAACTAATAATGCTGAAAAAGTAAAAGAAAACACGGTAGAACTGGAGGATAAAGTTATCAGTTCGTCTTTTGATTCGGCGCCTGTTAAACCAACTAAGACTGATAGTAATTTACCGCTTGTTCTTATTATTGAGGAC
>DASQBW010000483.1:0-4992 GCA_035635015.1 Draconibacterium sp.
GTTATATAGTATGGTACCAGAATGAATAAGGAGAGAAGCCCCGATTTTAGCTCGTCGCCGGTAACTTCAAGTGCAATGATTAAGGTGCCCAACACAACAAAAAACGGAATTACATAACCCCATATAAGTGCCGTAAAACCTTTTGATTGTTTAAAAAGAATAGTAACCTCGTCGCCAATTTGGTATTTCTCCCGATAATCGCTTACCTCGATTTCCTTGTCCTGAAAATCTGCAACTGTACATGCTCCATTGGCATGACAGGAGGAACAGGCTGATTGACTTATGATGTTTACAATCAGCGATGTGTCTCTTATCTCCTTCACAAATCCCCTATGTCGAATAATAGAATCCGTAGCTCTGTCTTTTGCTATTTGCAGATGGCAAAACTATATAATAATTTGAATCTGGATATGACAAAAAAACAATTTTTCTGAAATCTATTCTATTTAGAAATAGTCTAATTTAGTTTGTCGAATGTTTCAATAATTAGTTCTAAAAAGTAAGGTGGTGCGTTCTGAATTTAAGTTCAGATTTAAAACGTAAAGTGGCCTTTAATGCTTGGTTTTGTGTTATTAAAGTGTAGTTTTAAAATCGCTGGTTATTCTTGTTTTATCAAAAAAAAGAAAGAAAAACTAATCTTCCTTTATAGCCTCATCTTTCAATGAATCCACATCCCAGGCGCAATCGGAGTCATGGATTGAATAGTTTTTTTCAGCCTGCAGAATTTCTTTAACCTGCTCCTCAAAACGTCTGGTTTCTTGTATGAATTTGCTCTGGTCTTCCAGCCAATGGCGGTACAACTCTTCGGTAACCTGGTATTCGTGGTGTTTAAATGTGCGGGTAGCCCTGTAGGCTTCGTATTTCGAAAAACCCAGTTCAATAAGGGCTTCATTACCAAGTTCTGTTGCTGAATGAAAATTTTCACGCTGTACATTACTGATGTTCAGATTCAGGTACTCAAACACATGAAAAATGTCTTTGGCTCTAGCAAGTACCTTTACATGAGGATATTTTTTGCGCACAATTTTGGCAACTATTAATGCATTTTCATGCTCTGCCATGCTAAGAATTAGCATGCGGGCCTTCTCGATTCCTGCCTTTTCGAGCATTGTGGATCTGGTAATGTCGCCAAAGTATAGCTTAAACCCATACTTTCTCAGTGTTTCCACGTTCGATGGGTTGTTATCAAGAATTGTAACTTTAAATCCGTTTGCCAACAGAATGCGGCCAACAGTAAGTCCGAAGCGCCCAAATCCTGCAAGTATCACTGGATTTTCTTCCTCATCAATCTCATCATATTCCAGCTTGTTTTGCCAACGTGCTAAAATCGGACTAACGGCCTTGTCGTTGAAAATAAGTAATAATGGGGAAATAGCCATGGACAAAGTAACTACCAACAATAACATGCCGGAAGTTTGTTCATCGAATAATTTGTTTTGTTTAGAGAAGGAGATGAGTACAAAAGCAAATTCGCTGGCTTGTGCCAACAAAAAAGCAAAAAGAAACTCGAAACCTTTTTTCAATCGGAAAATTCGTCCTAAAATTAACAATACAACAAACTTTATAAAGATTAACAGCAGTACAAATCCGATAATTACCCATGGATTTTCGATGAGTAAATTGAAATTGATACCGGCACCCACCGAAATAAAAAAGAGTCCGAGTAACAATCCTTTAAACGGATCGATGGTGGTTTCCAACTCATGCCGGTACTCGCTGTCGGCCAAAACCACGCCGGCAATAAAAGTTCCCAGCGCCGGCGAAAGCCCGATGGCATCCATTCCTAAAGCAATACCAATAACCATAAGTAGTGCCAACGCCACAAAAACTTCGTGCAAGCCGGTTTCTGCAACCAAACGGAAAATATGGCGGGCTGCAAACCGGCCGATGACTACCATTAATGAAATGGCGCTAATAATTATAAGCAACTGCAGCCAGCCCGGCATTTGTGCTACTTCTCCAATACTACCCAGTGAAGTTTCCGACAAGTCTGCCGGGGTTCCAAGCGTGGCAATAAGCGGGAGTAAAGCCAAAATCGGAATCACCGCCATATCCTGAAACAACAGCACTGAGAAGGCCGACCTGCCGGCAATATTACGCATCAATCCTTTCTCACTTAAAGTTTGCAGAACAATGGCTGTTGATGAAAGAGCCAGAATGAGCCCGATGGCGACAGCTCGGTTTAGCTGGAAGTTAAAATACAGGGCTACACCGGCAATTATTCCGGCAGTTAAAAGTACCTGTAACCCTCCCAACCCGAAAATATTGCGCCGCATTTTCCATAAAAGTCTGGGCTCAAGTTCCAGACCAATTATAAAAAGCATCAGTACTACTCCAAACTCGGCAAAATGCATCACTTCGCCAGCCTCGGTACCTACCAGTTTCAATACAAACGGACCAATAATGATTCCGGCAAGAAGGTACCCCAACACTGAACCAAGGCCCAGTTTCTTGGCAATAGGAACAGAAACGACTGCTGCGCCGAGGTAGATTAAAGCGTTTAAAAAGAATTCTTGGTTATGCATCTTGCTCAATTATTTCGTTAGTGTATTCGGTCGAATTAAAAATATCGGGATTGATCTTGCTGTCTCGCAGTAACTCAATCACCGCACGATAATCTGTTGCATATTTTTGCAATTGATCATTACTTAAGGTATGCGAGCGATGTACTACAAAAGGAGGTAAATACTTCATCCGGCAAAGGCTGGCCGACTGGTTGAAAGGCGCAAGAAACTCGTTGATAGTGTAATGATTCTTTCCTTCAGCACTGTACACCTCTTTACTTCCTCCTGTAGAAATACAAGACATTGCCCATTTGCCTTCCAGTGCCCGTCCGTGTGTGCCATAGGCAAAACCATGTTGCAGCACCAAATCCATCCATTCTTTAATAATAGCAGGTGCACTGTACCAGTAAAATGGATGGTGCCAGATGATAATATCGTGTTCGGTTAAAAGTTTTTGCTCAGCCGGAATGTCGATAAAAAAATCGGGGTACTTTTCGTACAAATTATTAATAGTAACGCCTTCCATTTCTTTTATCGCTTCCATCAGGTTTTTATTGATGCGCGACTTTTGAATTGCAGGATGTGCAAAAAGTATCAGTATTTTTTTCATCTGGCAAAATGTTTGTGCTGAATTTAGTGAATAAATTTATCAAACATAATTCAATTAACATAGTTTATAGTAATGCTATTCGCGCACTTTTTTTATGACACGTTTAGAACCATAAAACATATAAACGGAAAAAGTTCAGTGTTAAAATCCAAATATTATGAGTGTGAAAAGGTTTAATATTAGTGTTGTTAATGTTATTTCCGGCAAAGGATATCAAAAAGTCATGAAACCGTTTCAGAAAACTTTGTAATTTTGCCGTTGATTTAAACAGGCGGATATGACAGATATTAAACTTAACACAATTCCGGAAGCTATTGCAGCAATACAAAAAGGCGAGATGGTAATTGTTGTTGATGATGAAGATCGGGAGAATGAAGGGGATTTAATTGTTGCCTCTGAACTGATCACTACTGAAATTGTAAACTTTATGGCCTCACAGGCGAGAGGCCTTATTTGTGTGGCATTAACAGAGGAGCGATGCAAGAAATTGCGACTCGAGCTTATGGTAGGTAAAAATACATCGGCCAACGAAACCGCCTTTACCGTTTCTGTTGATGCAATTCATCCTGAAGTTTCAACTGGTATCTCGGCTTCCGACCGTGCGATTACAATTAAAATGTTGGTTGACGAAAAAACCCGCCCGGAACAATTGGGACGTCCCGGTCATATTTTCCCGCTAAAAGCAATGGAAAGAGGAGTGTTGCGTCGCAGCGGACACACTGAAGCTGCTGTTGATCTGGCACGTTTGGCCGGCCTTAAACCATCAGGGGTACTTGTTGAAATTATGAATGAGGATGGGTCGATGGCCCGTTTACCCGAATTGTATGAATTTGCCAAAAAATATAACTTTAAACTGGTTACAATAAAAGATCTTATTTCCTTTCTTTTTCAAAGCGACAGTCTGATTGAAAGGGGAGAGGAAGTAGCTTTGCCAACAGATTATGGCGATTTCAGGATTGTTCCTTTTCGTCAGAAATCGAATGGTGCTGAACATGTAGCATTAATTAAGGGGGAGTGGGAACCCAATGAACCAATATTGGTAAGGGTACATTCTTCATGTATGACCGGTGATATTTTTGGATCGATGCGTTGCGAGTGCGGTGATCAGTTGCATAAATCGATGGATATGATCGATAAAGCAGGCAAAGGTGTTATTGTATATATGATGCAGGAAGGCCGTGGAATTGGGCTTTTAAATAAAATAGCAGCATATAAACTTCAGGATCAGGGGCTTGATACGGTTGAAGCAAATCTGCATCTTGGATTTAAGGCAGATGAACGTGATTATGGAGTTGGAGCTCAGATCTTATGTAATCTGGGTGTAACAAAAATGCGTTTGCTTACGAATAACCCGGTTAAACGTGTTGGTCTTGAAGGTTATGGATTGGAAGTTACAGAGATATTACCTATCGAAATTGCTCCCAACGAGCACAATCAGCGCTACATGAAAACCAAGCGGGATCGCATGGGGCATCACTTAAGAAGGTTCAACTACGATAAATAAGTCTGTGACAATCACATTTTGCTCCTTTTGTAATCCGGAAGGATTCTTTGTGAATGGTCTTGCCCAACTATCTTATGTAATTCAGGCTGTGGTTGTTGTTGAATAAAGGAATTATTCCTTACATTTAATTAAATTTTAAAACTCAAATTTTATGGATGGAAAAACAAAAGCAATTGTAGCACACATTTATTGGATAGGCTGGGTAATTGCCTTAATCTTAAATTCCAGTGAAAAGGACGAACTTACAAGTTTTTATTTGAGACAGCTTCTTGGCTTGTTTCTTCTGAGTATTGTATTGATGTTTATTCCAATAATTGGATGGATTGCCAATTTGGTTATACTCGTATTTTGGATTATTAGTTTAATTGGTGCTG
>DASQBW010000484.1:0-4501 GCA_035635015.1 Draconibacterium sp.
TCGCAATATTTTATTCTTGGCTGCTGTACCGGCATTATACAATACTTCGTATGGAATTTTTTGTAAGGAATCGACCTGTTCTTCATTTAGCCCTAATTCTTCGAGGATAGCTAATCCAATAAGTCGTGTAACAGTTGTATCATTGAATGCCATGCTACCATTACTTTGACTTATTGCTTTGTGGAATAAACCTTTGGCAGCAGGCATTTGCATTAATGTACATACCTTTCCGCCACCTCCTGACTGGCCGAAAATGGTAATGTTATCAGGATCACCACCAAAATTCTGAATGTTATTTTGCACCCATTTAAGTGCTGCAACCTGATCGAGCATGCCAACATTCGCAGAATATTTATATTTTTCGTTCACACCTGAGAGATCCAAATAGCCAAGGATGTTTAAACGATGATTGATTGAAACCACAACAACATTCCTTGTTTTGCTTAGGTTTAATCCATCATAAGTAGGCAATTCATGAGAAGAACCGGAAGAATAACCTCCTCCATGAAGCCATACCATTACCGGTTTTTTTTCATTGTTATTGATATTTTGAGTCCAGATATTCAGGTTCTGGCAGTTTTCATCCATTATCCCGTAATCGTGTTGCATGGCAAATTCGTTTGCATCATTGTTCGGATTCCAACTTTGAGGCATAAGACATACGGGACCATATGATCTTGAACTTCTGACTCCTGTCCAGGATTCCGGCTCTTCCGGCGGCATAAATCGTTCAGCCCGGGCATAGGGAATGCCTTTAAATGTGTATATGCTGCGGTCGATATAGCCGGCCACTTTTCCGTTTGTAGTTGGTACAATGGCTGTTGTTGAATCTGCTTTTATGGTATTAAAAACAGGTGTTTGATTGTTACATGATGCAAGTAGAGTTAGGGTGCAAACGATCAATCCAATATTCTTCAAAATTTTCATGCTAATTTAGGTTGAAATGTATAATAATGAAACCGTGCATTGTGCGATTTTTTATTTCAAATATAATATTTATCTGGCACCAATTAACACGCAACCACATGTTGAAATCAATCAATAGTTTAAAAGCTGAATAAAAAAGAGGTCTAAAAAAGACCTCCTTTGTGCACCCTTGATTGTTGGAAGTTGAAAGCTAATTTGTGAAAGCTTGTTGAGGATTAACTCCTTATGCTTTCAAGTTATACTTTTTCTATTTTGAACGAATATGTACTTGTAGTTATTCCATCCGGTGCAGTAACAGAAATTTCAACAACTTGTCCATCAGAAACATTAACCTCATTTTCCGAACGGTATCCAACAGGGTTTCCATCCAAAAGAATTTCTTTGACTTTTGTGGACATCGTTGTTGGAATAATAGTGATTTTATCGTTTTCTGTTGGAACTTCAATTGTATATTCATAAGTCCACGGATCAAACTTATTGGGTAATGCGTTAGGTACTGTTATTTCCTCACCAGCCCAGTTAAATGTTCCCGGTTCAGCCCAGGCCACAGTTGTTCCAACCAAATTACCGCCTTCAATTACTATATCTGAAAGAACTGAATATTTTACATGGCCTCCGGCATTGTAGTTCGCTGTGGAGTTAATGGTCAGATATTCATAATCATCACCAAATCTGCCACCAATCGATAATGAAACCCAGTTAGTTCCGTCCTTCCACATATCACCGACGGTAGTTACACGACTGTTGCCGCCGCGAAGAGAGGGAGTGCATCCATTTTCGCCATTGTCAATAACCTGTTGCAAAGCTTGTTCAAAAATTAGCAGATTGTTGTGCCCGAGCATTTGTTCGTCATGACCTGTAAACAACATTTTAACTTCTGCACCTCCTTTTGTAAAATTACTAATTGCCTGTTGAGTGATAGAGAGCAGCAAGTCAGTTTTTAACCCTGCAACACCAGTATTATCAGCTGAACCAGCTCTCGTGCAGATATTATCTGAGCCGAAAACCATTCCACTTTGCTTGTCGTTTATTGTAATGTTACCATTTGCATGGCCCGGCATCGCGTATGCTTCAAATACACAGCCACCCCCCAGATCGAATGAATCACCTTCTTCAACATCATTCACCAACTTCTGTTTTTCAGGATCAGTGACCACAGAACCGAAACCACCGGGTCTGCCAATAGCAGACCATCCACGCTTGTTAACGTATGTTTCAATTCCGGCATTCAGGAAAGCCGGCAATTGTGCATCATGGTCACCATGTTCGTGTCCAATTATTAAAATATACGGTTTTGTAGCAATCTGATCTAAATATGCTTTCAGGTTATGTCTGTCAACAGATGTCTGCAGTGCATCATATACGATGCCACTCTCAGGTCCTTCAATAAACCAGCACATGGCTCGCACCGACTCTGAATCGTTATAAACCCTGTAAACCTTTGGTGTTTTTTCATCACCTTTAACAATCAAATCGCTCTGAAAAACATCATCTAAAGGCCTGTAAAGATCCCAGTTCATTGTATTAACTGAACTGGTTTCCACTCCATCTTTGACAGCAAATGCATTATATACAACCTCTCTTGTAGGTTCGCTTGCGCCGGAGCCACCCCTGGTTCCAATCGTTTCTGCAATATGTCCCATTTGATCGAGGTTGTATATTTCACTTTCCAACGTTGGTTCCGATCCATCTCTTGTAAAGTGAATCGTCGCGCCTTCAGTTGGGCACCAAAGTTTTATATATCGGCGGGGGGCTACTGCAGTAGTCACAGGAACCGCCTGAACGGGTGCAACAACTGAGGAAGTGATCGTCTGAAAAACAGTTTCAGCTTCCTTGCCCGAAAGCGGTTCGTCCATTTTTCCTTCTTTCATGTAGCCGGCTGCAACAAGATCATCAATTAAAAAAGCAGCTTCAAGAATACCGGCAGCTTCACCCCGGGTTATAACTTTCTCCGGATTAAAATTGCCCGAAGCATCTTTTGAAATTATGCCTCGTTCAAGCGCAACCTCAATCTGTTTACCATAAGTATCAGTTGAAGTAACATCTTTAAAACCGTCGATTGGTTTTTTCCAAATATCATTGTAATCATCCGGATGTGGCCATTCGAAATAATCTGAAATTTTTGCTACATATTCAGCCTTTGTTACAACATCCTGATTTGCTGTTTTACACGACATTCCAAGCTGACCGAACACAAGGGTGAAAACGACGATAAATAATACTCTTCCTGATTTGAAACGATTCATTGGTTTATTTTTTGGTTGCAGACTTTCAAATTAAAATAAAAAAATGGTTTCTATAAAATATTTTTTAGTTTTAACGTCCTGTAAATTAATAATCGCAACTATTTCGATAGTTTTTCTCATAATTACTAATTCTGTCAATTGACTAAGTTTTAATTTATGCTCCAAAGTTTTCTTATAAAACCATACACTGTTGAGTTTTCCCAGTCAGCCAAAATCCCAGTACCTGAAAAAGGTGAAGTTCTAATTAAATTAAAAATGGTCGGTATTTGTGGCTCCGACATTCATATGTATAAAAATGGTCACCGTGTTGACGGACCTTTAACTATTGGACACGAAGGAATTGGCATCATTGAGAAAACCGGGGAAGGAATATCTCCCGAAAGAATAGGGAAACGCGTGGCAATTGAACCAAACATTCCCTGTCTTCATTGTCCGGAATGTTGGAAAGGAAGAGGAAATGTTTGCAGGGATAAAAGAATTATCGGTGTTAATGAGCATGGCTGTTTTGCTGAATACATTTGCCTGCCTGATGAATTTGCACACACGCTTCCCGATAGTATTGCGGAAACGGATGCCGTGGCCATCGAGCCGGCAACTGTTGCTCTTGCTGCATTAAACAGATCAAAAGCCAAACCCGGTGACACAATTGCTGTAATCGGACTCGGGGCAATAGGAATGTTGCTAACTCATATTGCTTTATCGTTGGGCTACTGCGTTTTAGTGACTGAGTTGGCAGAGCAAAAAATCAGGAAAGCGATAAAAATGGGTGCAAGGTTTGTAAAAAACGGAAATTCACTTGAAGAAACCGCAGAAATTTATGAATCGGCCTTTCTGAAAGATGAAGTGGTTACGGTATTTGAATGTGCAGGATCAGAAGAATCGGCAGCCCTTGCTATCAAATCAACTCCGCGTGGTGTCGATGTTATTCTCCTGGGGCTTTCGGAGGAGGGTGCAACCTTTAACCCAAGGTTGATTTCAAGAAAAGGAAATCATATCGTTCCATCATTAATATATGACCATCCGTACGATTTTAAAAGGTGTATCCGCTTAATAGAAAATGGTATTATTTCTCCCGGTTTTATTGTTTCAAAGTTTTACCCACTGAATCAGTTAAGTGAGGCACTTACCGAGGCACAAAAAGGCAGTGAGAGTAAAATTGTAATTCGTATCCCGGAATAAAAAAAACAGAATAATGAGCGATAAAACTAAACCAAACCTAACATCCCAAAAAAATCTAAGTGAAATAATAGCTGATACCCGTATGACCGGCTTCCAGGTGTTTGTCGTCATTATGTGTTTTATTTTAAACATGAATGATGGAATTGATG
>DASQBW010000485.1:0-2422 GCA_035635015.1 Draconibacterium sp.
AGATTAGACTCCTTGATAAAAACCACAAAAAGAGTATTTAATGGATATTTCCGTAGTTGTTCCACTGTTTAACGAAGAAGAATCGCTGCCAGAGCTGGCAGCGTGGATAAAAAGAGTAATGGAGGAAAATAATTTCTCGTATGAAATTATGATGATTGATGATGGAAGCCGCGACAATTCCTGGGAAGTAGTACAACAACTTCAGGAAAAAAATAAGTGTATTAAGGGGATCAAATTCAGACGTAATTACGGAAAATCTGCAGCCTTGTATTGTGGTTTCGAAGCGGTTCAGGGCGATGTGGTTATTACTATGGATGCCGACCTCCAGGATAGCCCTGATGAAATCCCGGAATTATACCGAATGATAAAAGAAGAAGGTTTCGACCTTGTATCGGGCTGGAAGAAAAAACGTTTTGACCCGGTACTCACCAAAAACCTGCCCAGCAAACTTTACAACTGGACAGTAAGGCGAATGACAGGGATAAAACTTCACGACATGAACTGCGGATTGAAAGCATACCGTAAAAATGTAATAAAAAGCATTGAGGTTTACGGCGAAATGCATCGTTACATACCCGTTTTAGCAAAATGGGCCGGTTTTAAAAATATTGGCGAAAAAGTAGTGGTTCATGCCGAACGTAAATACGGGGTAACCAAATTTGGACTGGAACGTTTTGTACGTGGTCCGCTCGACTTACTTTCGGTTACCTTCATTTCGCGTTTCGTAAAAAGACCGATGCACTTTTTCGGAATACTTGGAGCGTTTATCTTTATTATAGGCTTTGCATCTGCAGGTTACCTTGGTGTTCAAAAACTTATCCAATTGAACCAGGGTATTACCGGTCATTTAATTACCGATAGCCCATATTTTTATATCGCTTTAACATCAATGATTATTGGTGCACAATTTTTCCTGGCAGGCTTCCTTGGCGAATTGGTTTCAAGAAGTTCGAGCGAGCGAAACAAATATCAAATTGATGTAAAGACATTTGAGTAAAGCCTTTTTATTTCATGGAGCAAAAAGATATCCGTTTTCGCAAACAACGCGATCTTGGCGTTGTTATTTCTGATTCATTTGATTTTTTAAGACAGGAGGCAAAACCACTGTTACGCATGATCGTTATTTATGTACTTCCGTTTATTATTTTATATGCCGGTGCCCAAATTTATTTTCAACGCAATGTATTAAGTCAGTTCGACCTAAGCAATACTCCTGAAAGCCTGATGGCCGATATCGGGCCTTTCTACCTCAACCTGTTTATGTTTATGTTTTTTGGCCTTTTTGTGCAATCTCTGCTGGCAGGCACCTACTACAGTTATCTCGAGGCCTATATAAAACACGGGAAAGGTAATTTTCAACTTACCGATATTAGTTCGAAGTTTTTCTCCAATAGTCTGCTGGCACTAGGAGCCAACCTCATCTTTGTTATTATTGTATTTTTTGGTGCAATGATGTGCCTGATACCCGGATTATATTTTGCAAATACATTTTCGTTGGTATTGTTTATATCTGTTTTTGAAAAGAAAGGAATAAGCGATGCACTGAATCGCTCGTGGAAACTGGTAAATTCAAGCTGGTGGAATACGCTTTTGATCAACCTTATTGCCATAATTATGGTGTATGCAATAAGCATTGTATTATCTATTCCATCAATGGTTATGGGAGTTTCATCAACCGTTTTTTCTACAGAAATTACCAATCCCGTTGATTACCCCGACTGGTACTGGGTGTTGAATGCCATTTCATCGGTAGTAGTTACTGTTTTATTGGTTATTCCGTTTACATTCCAGGCTTTTCAATATTTTAATCTTGCCGAGCTTAACGACCCAACCATTACACTACCACCGGAAGAATAAAACACTGACAATCTTAACCTTGTAAAATTTTGCATCATTATTCGATAATTAATTGGAATCCCATTAATCATTTTGGAGGGTAAACGGTTATAAATGGGTAGATTTGCACCACAATTTTTAGAATGCGCAGAACCCAAAATAAAAATAGAACAGAAGGAAAACAGCGGGCAGGCCTGTTTCGAGTGTTAGGGCCATACAAAGCACTTGTAACGGTATTAACAATAATGGCACTGGCCGGAAGCGGAATTAATCTGCTTATTCCAAAAATAATTGCCCGTGGTATCGACGCATTTACAGCCAATCAATTTGATGTAAAAACGATTATTACCCAGTTTCTGCTGGCCGCAATCGGGATATTTATTTTTACTTTTCTTCAGGGAGTTGTGCAAACATTAGCTGCCGAAAAAGTAGCCAAAGATTTGCGTAATAAATTGTCAAACAAAATTTCCAAACAAAGTTATTCCTTCATTTTAAAAGCCAATCCGTCGAAACTTTTAACCAACATGACTTCCGATATGGATTCGGTGAAAATGTTTGTTTCACAGGCATTCGTATCCATTATTTT
>DASQBW010000486.1:0-4004 GCA_035635015.1 Draconibacterium sp.
GTGCAGGTTTTGGTAATTACAAAAGCCGGTCGGTATTCTCCTTTCGATGTGGAGAAGCTGGTAAGTTACCCGATTGAAACGGCCATGAACGGTTTGCCCGATGTGGCTGAAGTTCGGTCCATTTCGCAATTCGGACTTTCGGCAGTTACCGTTGAGTTTGATGAGGGAACAGATATTTATTTTGCCCGGCAGATTGTAAGCCAGCGGCTGCAGTCTATTGTCGATGAATTGCCTCCGGGAGTTTCAAGTCCTTCGCTGGGGCCAATTTCAACAGCTCTTGGCGAAATTTACCAGTATGTAGTTAAAGGTGAAAATTATTCGCTGTCGGAACTGCGCGAAATTCAGGATTGGTTGATTGCGCCACAACTAAAAATTGTTCGTGGGGTGACTGAGATCAATTCGTTTGGTGGATTTGTAAAACAGTATAATGTTATCATTCAGCCGGGTTTGTTGCGCACCTACAGCATTGGTATTGGCGATGTTATGGATGCCATTGCACAAAATAACAGTGTGTCGGGCGGAAATTACATTCAGCACAACGGCGAGCAGTACATTATCCGCGGTGTTGGACAAATTACCAGCATGGATGATGTGCGGAATATCATCGTAAAAAACATTGATAATAAGCCCATTTTTATAAAAGATATTGCAAGTGTTGTTGAAGGAAAGCAGATCAGGCAGGGTGGTGTTACCAAAGACGGGAAAGGCGAGGTAATTACCGGAATTGTAATGATGTTGCGTGGTGGAAATGGCCGCGAAGTAATTTCGGAGATAGAAGATAAAATTGAAGAAATTAACAGGAGTCTGCCGGTAGGTGTCAGCGTTGAAAAATTTTACGACCAGTCGGACCTGATTAAACGTACTACATCAACCATTTCTACCAACCTTTTGGAAGGTGGTTTTCTGGTAATTGTTGTGTTGCTTTTGCTCCTTGGTGAAATATCAGGAGCGTTGATTGTTGCTATGGTTATTCCGTTCTCGATGTTGTTTGCCTTTATCGGCATGCGCGAATTCGGGCTGGCAGCTAACTTGATGAGTTTGGGTGCGATCGACTTCGGAATGGTGGTAGACGGTTCGGTGGTAATGGTGGAAAACATTGTTCACGACCTGCAAAAGGATAAGAAAGAATCGAAAGACGAAATAATCCGAAAGGCAGCTAATCATGTGGTGCGGCCCATCTTTTTTGGTGTACTCATTATTCTGATGGTTTATGTCCCGATCATGACCTTCAAGGGAATGGAAGGTATTTTGTTTCGTCCGATGGCGATAACCGTTGCCGCGGCAGTGTTTGGTTCATTGTTGCTGGCACTCATTTTTGTTCCAGCCATGTCGGCCATTGTATTCCGCAAAAAAGTAAAAGTACGAAGGAATTACCTGATCGAATGGATGCGGCCGCGCTACCAGAAAGGACTGGAAAAGAACATGCACCGATTGTGGTTTGTTGGATCCTCGGCATTGGCCATCTTTCTGGTTTCGATCTTTTTGATGACACGTTTGGGAACGGAATTCTTACCTGAGCTTGACGAAGGTTCGATTTTAATCGAACAGGTACGAATGCCATCGGTAACGCTTGAAGAATCGATGGAAAATGCCGATTGGCTGGCCGGGAAGATCATGGAAAATATTCCTGAAGTGAAGACCGTAGTACCAAAAACGGGGCGTTCGGATTTGGCCAACGACTGGATGGGCGTGCACCAAACCGATGTGTGGGTGGTACTAAAACCCATTGAAGAATGGTCGAAAGGTGTTACAAAGGAAGATATCATCCGCCGAATTGAGCCTTATTTACAAACCGAACCCGGATTGGCGTATAACTTCACCCAGCCAATTGCTATGCGGGTTGATGAGTTAACAAGTGGTGTAAAATCGGATTTGGCAGTAAAAATTTACGGCGAAGATTTGGATGTGCTCGATGATATTGGAGAGAATATTTCTGCATTGCTGACCAACCTGCCGGGAACTGATAATTATTATGTGGAACAGTCAGCAGGGCAGCCGTATTTAACGGTTAATATCGATCGTGAAGCGGTGGCTTCGTTTGGCTTAAATGTGGACGATGTGCAGAAAGTGGTTGAGGCCGGGATAGGCGGACAGGAAGCCGGGCAATTGTACGAAGGCCAACGACATTTCGGAATCGTGGTGCGTTATCCGGAAAATATACGCGACCAGTTGCCAAAAATTGCGGAAGCGCCGGTGCATCTGCCGGGCGGCGGTTACATACCTTTAAAACGTGTGGCAAATATCGAATTGCAGGAAGGTCCGCGCGAGATTCAACGTGAAAATGGCTGGAGGCGTTTAATCGTTGGTATCAACATAAAAGACATTGATCTCGGAACTTACGTTTCACAACTGCAGGAACAGATCGATAAAAGTGCCAGTATCCCGGCTGGTTATTTTATTGATTATGGCGGCACATTCGAAAATCAGCGGCGTGCCATGAATCATTTAATGTTGGTGGTGCCGCTTTCCATCTTTATTATTATTGGTTTAATGTACCTGAACTTTGGTAAAATGCGTTATGCAATCCTGATCTTGCTGAACCTGCCGTTTGCCTTGTCGGGAGGGGTGTTCTTGCTCTGGCTGCGAGGAATGTATCTTTCAGTAACAGCAAGTATCGGCTTTGTAGCGCTGTTTGGGGTTGCGGTGCTCAATGGTATTGTGCTGGTGGACCACATAAATATGATTCGAAAAGAGAAAAAAGGCGACCTGAAAAAGCTGGTTATCGAAGGATCGGTAGATCGTTTGCGCCCGGTATTAATGACTGCATTGGTAGCAAGTTTGGGTTTTATTCCAATGGCTTTCAATACGGGGCCCGGTTCCGAGGTGCAACGTCCGCTTGCAACAGTGGTTATTGGCGGATTGGTAACCTCTACATTTTTAACACTAATGGTTTTACCTATTGCCTATTATTGGATGGAACGAAAAAAGTCTCCGGCAAAAGAAGCGTAGCACTATTCTAAAGAGTCCGGGGCTGTATACATTACGTTTATGCAGCCCCGGACTTATGCATTAATAGTTTATAAACGGAACGCGATACAACCGCACACCGGCAGGGGTTTGAAAGAATCGAGCTTGTTGCGCTGTTGAACAACAACCAATATTAAGCATCTCACCTTTTTCTGGTATTTTCTTAATCAAACGTTCCAAAAACTCCATGTCATAGGGCTTTTTGATTAGCTCATCTCTATATTCTGAGAAATACTCTTTATGAGCTTTGTCGTAATAATCTACACAGGATTTTTTTCTTTTGCGATATTTACTTTTTCTGACATTTTATTAGCAAACATTTAAGAGGTGGTTCATTATTCATGTGTTTAATAGGTTCGTCAATTTCAACGCAATCAATTAATCCAAACTTACTAAATTCCTTTCTTACGGATTCAACATCATAAAAGAATACATTTAATCCATCCATTATTTCAAATCTGTCTTTACTCAGTTGTTTTCCATTACCATACATCGAAGCTTTATTTGATACAACTGTAAAAATCATATATCCGTTTGGTTTTAATTGGCAGAAACAATCCTTTAAAAACTTTTTCCTCTCGTTTTGATTTAAAAGATGAATCAAGGCGTAACAAAATATCCCATCGTATGTTTTTGTATCGAATGGCATCTCTGCTACCGACCCTTGGTGGATTTTTATGTTGAGTCCGTTTGTTTTCTTAGCCAAATCAATTGCTGTTTTTGATATTTCTATTCCAGATACATTAAATCCGTTTTCACAGAAAATCTTTGCATTTCTTCCATATCCAATCCCTGGAATTAATATTTCTTTTGCATTCTCTTTTAGAAAGAAGTCTTTTGATAAAATTGCAGAATCAGATGGCTCAAATCCCCATGTCGTTTTTTCTTCTTTGAATATTGATTCCCAAAAATTTTTCATCTCATTTCTTGTTTTGCAGGATGTTGCTTTTGCTGTCTAGTCCTAGAATACGGCTACAGGTTAATCATTATTTTTAAGCTACGTTTTGAAACACCGAGTTAGGTGTTTTGTACCCTAA
>DASQBW010000487.1:0-1526 GCA_035635015.1 Draconibacterium sp.
TATCCATGCACAACTGGTTGTGGTCGTTGGCAAGGTTGGCTTCTTCATAAATTGGCGCTAATTCAAACTGATTGGGAGCTACCTCGTTATGTCGTGTCTTCACCGGAATTCCCAACTTGTATGCTTCATTCTCAACATCCTGCATAAACTTATTTACACGGGTAGGAATCGACGAAAAATAATGATCGTCCAATTGCTGATCTTTCGAAGAAGAGTGCCCCATTAGCGTCCGTCCGGTCAACATTAAATCCGGTCGAGCCATGTACAATGCTTCATCAATTAAGAAATATTCCTGTTCCCAACCCAGGTTTGCCTGCACCCGGGTAACATTTTTATCGAAATACTGGCATACTTCGGTTGCCGCTTTATCAACCACATTTAAAGCACGCAACAGCGGGGTTTTATAGTCCAGCGCTTCACCGGTGTACGAGATAAATATGGTAGGAATAGTTAGTGTTGTTTCACTAATAAATGCCGGAGACGTTGGATCCCAGGCAGTATATCCCCTTGCTTCAAAAGTTTGCCGAATTCCGCCACTTGGAAATGAAGAAGCATCGGGCTCCTGCTGTGCCAAAAGTTTTCCTGAAAACGATTCGATTACTCCACCATCGGCTCCGTGAACAATAAAAGCATCGTGTTTCTCGGCTGTACCATCGGTTAATGGATGAAACCAGTGCGTGTAATGTGTTGCACCATTTTCAATTGCCCAGGCTTTCATCCCCTGTGCCACCTGATCGGCCATTTTCCGGTCGATAGTTGTACCGCGTTCAACCGCATCAGTAACGGCTTTGTACGCTTCTCGTGAGAGGTATTTTTTCATTTTGGACTGGTCGAATACCAAAATCCCAAAATAATCCGAAACCAGATTTTCTTCTCTAATAACTTCTACTGGTTTTCGATTAAGCACTTCCTCAAGCGCTTTAAATCTGAATTGTGCCATGATAAAATTTTTAAGTCTGTTTTGTCTGCGCTCAAAATTAACAATTTTCAAACGTTATGCTGATAAAAATCATGCTCAAACCTCAATTTTTTATATTTTTTCTTACACCCCCTCAAAACAAATAGGGATAAAACATGAAATTTCTGATTTTTAAGCACCAGGATGCCAATTATTGTTAAACACAATAAAAGAAAGTTGAATGTTTGTTATTTCATTAAACATCGTTTATTTTAAATAAAATTTCACACATCTATGAATAAGCAAGATTTACTGGCAAAAATAAAAGATGGGGATTTTAAGAAAATTAAGTTTGCAGTAGCGGACATTGACGGGATATTACGCGGAAAATACATCCATAAGGACAAATTTTCAAACGCTGTTGAAAACGGACTGGGATTTTGCGATGTAATATTTGGCTGGGATTGCAACGACAAGTGTTACGAGAACAATGAACTTACCGGCTGGCACACCGGATACCCCGATGCTGAAGCTAAAATTGCCACTGAAACTTACCGCCAGGTTCCCTGGGAAAATAATACCCCTTTTGTGTTAGGAGATTTTAGTGACGATCCAAAATATGCCGATG
>DASQBW010000488.1:0-12854 GCA_035635015.1 Draconibacterium sp.
GAATAAGTTTGAGTAATTGAAAAAATAACTATTTTTGCAGCCGATTTAAAGCAATCTCTGTCTCGGAAAGCATTGGGATACATTGCCAACTTATTAAAATTTAAGAAAATGGACTTAATTAAATTGGTCGAAAAAGAATTCGAGGTTGAAAACAATCATCCTCAATTCAAAGCAGGTGATACAATCACTGTTAGCTACAAAATTAGGGAAGGTAACAAAGAAAGAATTCAGAACTTCCGTGGTGTTGTTATACAAATTAGCGGAAGCGGTAATACAAGAACGTTCACTATCCGTAAGATGTCAGGAAACATTGGCGTAGAAAGAATCTTCCCAATCAATTCTCCTTTCATTGAAAGTATTGAAGTAAACAAGTATGGTAGTGTACGCCGTAAGCGTATTTTCTACTTACGTAAATTGACAGGTAAAAAAGCCCGTATCAAGGAAAAAAGATTCTAAAAATCAGATCAAAATATCAAAAGGTCTCCGCATGGAGGCCTTTTTTTATGGTTCACGGTTTACAGTTTATAGAAAACGCAGGCAGAAAAAAGACCCGTTTTGAACAAATAATTTCAAAACGGGTCTTTTTTACAGGTAACTCACTATTTTATCCACCCGAACGTTTAACCTTATAACCGACAGCTTTTAAAAGCTCGATAACACGCGAACAAAAATCCCCCTGAATGAGGATCTCACCGTCCTTCACAGTGCCTCCTACTCCACATTTCGATTTGAGTTGTTTACCCAAATCTTTTAAATCATCATCGGTTCCAACAAAACCTGTAACAAGAGTAACAGCTTTACCTTTTCTTTTCTTTTTATCCAGCATAACCCTCAAATCTTGCTGATTGGCAGGCAAAGTTTCCTGCTCCACATTTTCTCCGTTCTCGTATTTAAAATCAGGATTGGTTGAATAAACCATTCCTAATCTGTCTTTCCAATCGTTCGACATATTACCTCCAAATTATTATTAAACTTCCTGTAAAATAAGCTATTACCCAAAAAAGGTAGGCTAATTTTGCATACAATATCTGGTTTTTTCGTGCTTTAGCATCCAAACCTTTTGTAAAAAAAACTTTCCAGCACCAAATTGCATCCACCAACATCACCAAAAACGCAATGGCACCAAGCATACCATGAAATGTGAATGTTATTCCTTTAGCTCCGAGCGCCATTAAAACAATTGCCGTTATATCAAAAATTATACCCACCGACATAGTTGTGAGCACCATAACTCCAATAATCTTAAAGCGGACGAGAGAAATGCTGGCAATACCATACGCCAGAAACGACAGGGTTATAATAAAAGCTCCAACTATTGCTAATGGATTCATTTTATTGGTTATTTGCTTTAAAGTTAAACGAATTATGTCAACAGTGTGCTATACTCTCGCAACTCAATTACAAAACACTGTTGAACAACCTCATAACAATTCTTCCCTAACTTAGTTTTCAGGAAACATCAATTCACCGCTTGTTTGTTTCTTACTTAAAAGCAGGTTCTTTATTTCACCGTTTTTATTTACCTGAATAATATTTTGTTGATCGTTAAAGACTTCTGTTAGCATACTACAGAAAACATTTATTTTATGCAATGCTGCAACATCGCTGATCTCAAGATAAGTCCAAATCACATCCTTTTCCATTTCTTTTCCTACAAAATTGGGGTGAACTGTTTTGTCGTTCACCTTAAACGTGAGTTCACGTTGCAGGTAACTGAAAATATATTCATCAGCATGTTCATTTTCTTTTGGTTCACCAAGGAATAATTTCTCTTTTCCCTCCTCTGCCAGGGCAGCTAACAGATCATCTGCAAAAATCTTAACTGAGATCTCCAGCGATTGATGTTCCGGATTAAAGTCAACCTGGCAAATACTAACATAAAAAGGATGTGCCTGTAAAGAAAACACACCAAAAAAAAGAAACACTAATGGAAGAATTACTTTTTTAATTATTTTCATGCCCTTCAGATTATTGGGCAAAAGTACAAATTTTATGAGTTTATTTGAGCTGTACCTCAAATTGGGGTTCAAACATATTATCGACATTCAGGGATACGACCATATCGTTTTCGTTCTGGTACTGTGTGCCGGATACAATCTCAATCAGTTTAAAAAGGTATTAATTCTGATAACAGCTTTCACCATCGGGCACTCCCTTACACTGGCTCTTTCAACATTTAAGCTTGTAAATGTATCTGCCAGCCTGATCGAGTTTCTGATTCCAGCTACAATTGGTGTAACGGCAATTGCAAATGTATTGCCGGTCAAATCCAAGAGCAACCGTTTTGTTTATATCCTTACCTTGTTTTTTGGACTAATTCATGGTTTAGGTTTTTCGAATTATTTGAAAGAATTGCTTGGGCGCGAATCTAATATTTTAACACCATTGCTGGCTTTTAATATCGGACTCGAATTGGGGCAAATTGTAATTCTGTTGACGTACTTCCTACTTATCTTTTTAACTGTAAATATTTTTAAGGTAAGAAACGATTTCTGGCGCATTTTTGTCTCAG
Organism: Draconibacterium sp.; assembly: GCA_035635015.1. GTDB lineage: Bacteria > Bacteroidota > Bacteroidia > Bacteroidales > Prolixibacteraceae > Draconibacterium. Next base: position 2,513 of record DASQBW010000488.1, read on the forward strand.
GTATGGCTTTTGGAATTTCGGTAATTTTAATGTTGAAAACCGGCCCGGCCGTATTTTAAATTTGCCAGCGATTCAAGAAAGGCTCGTATCAAACTTTTGTAAACAAGTTATATTTTTTATGTTTAAAGTCATGATAAATCAAAAGTATGATTACATTTGCTCACAAAATCTCAACATAAGAACCTGATATCTAATTACATAATGAACAGATTCGTAATTATAGCCACCCTCCTCTTATGCTCAAATGTTGTAACATTGGCACAGGAAAATATTAACCTCAACAAATTCAGGCAACTGAAACAAGAATTAGCAACACCAAATGTATACCGCACTGCGTCGGGGGCACCCGGGCATGAGTACTGGCAGCAGAAGGCTGATTATAAAATGGATATCCGCCTTGATGATAAAACCCAGCGGATTTACGGCGAAGAGGTAATAACCTATCACAACCAATCACCCGATGTTTTAAAATACTTATGGCTTCAGCTCGATCAAAATATTCGTACAAAAGATTCTGATAGTTATAAAATCTCAACATCAGGACTCAACCAACGCGTTTCATTTACACAGCTGAAACAAATGATGCATGACTTTGACGGAGGGTTTAAACTTGATTACGTGCAGGACACAAAAGGCAAAGATTTACCAGCAACAGTTAATAATACCATGATGCGGATCGATTTACCGGAGCCTTTAACCCCGGGAAAATCGTTTACATTTAAAGTAAAATGGTGGTACAATATCAACGACCGCATGACCGATGGAGGCCGTTCGGGTTATGAATATTTTGAAGACGAAGACAATTACATCTATACCATTGCTCAGTTTTATCCGCGCATGGCGGTTTATAACGAAGTTGAAGGTTGGCAACACAAACAGTTTTTAGGAACCGGTGAATTTACGCTTCCCTTTGGCGATTTTGAAGTAAAACTTACCGTTCCGTCCGATCATGTAGTGGGAGCAACCGGAGTTCTTCAGAATACAGAACAGGTTTTAACAACAGAACAAATAAATCGTTTTGAAAAAGCCAAAACTGCGGATGCTCCAGTGTTAATTATTTCGCAGGAAGAAGCAGAAACAGCCGAAAAAAATAAAGTTCAGGAAGAAAAAACATGGATTTTTAAAGCAGAGAATGTGCGCGATTTTGCCTTTGCAAGTTCACGTAAATTTATTTGGGACGCCATGGGGGTAGAATTCGACAACCGCACAGTGATGGCCATGTCGTACTACCCAAAAGAAGGAAATCCTTTGTGGGAACAATATTCAACACGCGTGGTTGCACATACCATTAAAACCTACTCAAAGTATACTTTTGATTATCCATATCCGGTAGCCATATCTGTACATACGGATCAAATTGGAATGGAATACCCTATGATTTGCTTTAACGGAGGTCGACCGGGTAGTGATGGCACCTACAGCGAACGCACCAAATACAGCATGATTGGGGTCGTAATTCACGAAGTGGGCCATAACTTTTTCCCAATGATCGTAAACTCCGACGAACGCCAATGGACATGGATGGACGAAGGTCTGAATACATTTGTTCAGTTTTTGACCGAACAGGAATGGGAACCTGACTATCCTTCATCGCGAGGCTTTCCAAGAAATATTGTTCCTTATATGCGAGGCGACAAAAAATACATTTCACCTGTAATGACCAATTCCGAATCGGTTTGGAACCTCGGGAGCAATGCCTATACAAAACCGGCTGTTGCATTAAATATATTGCGTGAAACCGTTATGGGCCGCGAATTGTTTGATTATGCTTTTAAGGAATATGCACAACGCTGGATGTTTAAACATCCTACACCTGCTGATTTTTTTCGAACCATGGAAGATGCATCGGGTGTTGACCTCGACTGGTTTTGGCGTGGATGGTTTTACACTACCGACCATTGCGATATTTCTTTAGAGCGAATACAATGGTACCAGCCCAGTACACAAAACCCGGAAATAGAAAAATCGCTTCAGAAAAATGCCAGTGATGAAGCCAGTAATTCAATTACCAAAATACGTAATCAGAAACTAGCCAACACAACATATCTGGCACAAAACCCAGAGGCAGCGGATTTTTACACGTCTTACGACCAATACGAAGTTACAGCTGCTGACAAAAGACAATACGACAACTATATTAACAGTCTTAGCGATGAAGAAAAAGAATTGTTAGGCTCCAACCTTAACTTTTACAGAATAGATTTTAGGAATATTGGTGGTCTGGTTATGCCACTTATATTAAAATTTGAATTTGTTGATGGAACGGAAGAAATTCAGCGCATACCCGCTGAAATATGGAGTAAAAATAACGAAGAAGTATCGAAAGTGTTCATGTTTAAGAAGGAAGTCGAGCAGATAATACTTGATCCGTACCAGGAAACAGCCGACACCGATTTAAACAATAACTTCTGGCCGGAGAAAAGACATCCCTCCCGTTTTGAATTGTATAAACTGCGAAACAGGAGTTCCCAGACTGGCGGTTCCAATCCGATGAGGCAAGCCTTGGATAAGAACTAAGCAAAAACAGATGAAATAGATTTCAAATGTAACTGCCGTAAATTTATCCGAAACGATAGCCATGTGAGTAATAGCTCCGCACTATTTTCCTGACCTTGTACTCCGGCATTCTGTCTGCTGTTAAGCGATTACGAACACATACAAATTTACCTGATTAAGATGTTAGAAAAAGTGAATCTATTAGCACACTTGTCTAATTAGATTCATTTTATTTAATATAAAGAGATTTCAATTCTGAAGAATTTTCATCCAAATGTCGCCCTATTTTATATTTTTGTCCTCAGTCTTTAAATTTAAGGATAGAATCTACTTTATAAAATAGAGGTTGAATTATAATTCCTTATCCGATTTCAAGTTGTTGGGGAAAATTATTTTCATCATTTAAAAACAGTAGTATTCGGTAACTAAAGCTAATAAATTAATAAACATTTTTAATCATCCTATGAAATCTCAAAAGCTAAGCGTACTTGAAAAAATCGGTTATGGATCCGGAGATGCTGCTGTAAATGTTGTTATCTCAGCCATGTTTCTTATCATCACTTATTTTTACACGGATATTTTTGGAATAAAACCCAAAGACGTGGCACTACTATTTCTTTTGGTAAGGTTTATCGATGCGATAACCGATCCGCTAATGGGGCTTATAACAGATAAGTTTAAAACAAGATGGGGACGTTACAGACATTACTTTCTCTTCTTATCGGTGCCTTTTGGCATCTCAGTTTTCCTTACCTTTACCACACCAAACTTCGACTACGCCGGTAAACTTATTTATGCTTACATTACTTACATTTTTGTAACCTTAATGTTTACCGCCGCCACTATTCCTTACATTTCATTGATTGGAGTACTTACAAACGATCCTCAGGAACGCCTTTCGGCAAACGGATTCAGGCTTTTCTTTGCTAAGGTTGCAGCCTTTTTGGTATCAATTGTTGTTCCTGTTATGGCAGAAGCCCTTGGAAAAAATGATATGGCCAAAGGCTATCAGCTGGCCATGGGCACAATGGCACTAATGGGCACCATACTTTTCTTATTTTGTTTCTTCACCACCAAAGAGCGTGTAGAACATGTAGTAGATAAAAAACCATTATTCGAACAATTTAAATTATTATTTAAGAATGATCAGTGGGTAATTTTGCTTATGGCTTGTTTTACCGGGACAATAGGGTACGTAATTCGTAGTTCTGTAGCCATCTACTATGCAAAATATTACCTTGGCGGCGATGCCGGCGTACAATCATCCTTCTTAGCTACCGGGGTTATTGCGGCCATTCTTGCAATGCCTGTCTCCACCTATATTACCAAACGTTATTGTAAAGTAAAACTTTATAAATACTCGCAGATAGCAGCTGGAGCACTGAGTGTAGTAATGCTACTACTCGTTCGTCCGGGCAATATGCTACTGGCTTATCCTCTTTATTTCATTGTTTCCTTTGCTATTGATTTACATGCTCCAATTTTCTGGTCAACTATCCCTGAATCAGTAGATTACGGACAGGTAAAATTAGGGAAACGTGTATCGGGACTGGCATATGGAGGTATTTCTTTTGCTCAGAAAGCGGGTATGGGAATAGCTGGTGCAGCCGTTGGTTATTTGCTCGACTTTTTCAATTATGTTCCTGACACCGAACAAACTACATATACACTATGGGGACTTGCCATCTTGCTAACTGTAATTCCTGGATTATTTAACACAATTGTAGGTGGCCTGATTTTCAAATACAAAGTTACAGACGCTTATTACGAAAAACTAAAACTTTCGCTTTAAATGGATACCACAAAATTTAATACACCACTTGTTGAACAAAGAGCCGATCCGTTTATTTACAAACACACGGATGGTTTTTATTACTTTACCGGTTCGGTACCAACTTACGATTGCATCGAATTAAGAAAATCGAAAACAATTGATGGATTAAAAAATGCCGAAACTTTTAATGTGTGGTACAAGCACGAAAGTGGTCCAATGAGCCGTCATATTTGGGCACCCGAAATCCATTACCTCGACGGGAAGTGGTATATTTATTTTGCTGCCAGCGAAGAAGAAGATATCTGGAAGTTAAGACCTTATGTACTGGAATGTAAAGGGCAGGATCCATTAAAAGATGAATGGATTGAATTGGGACAGATGCAGGCTGCAGATGCTGATAATAAATCATTTATCGACTTTTCACTGGATGCCACAATCTTTGAGGATAAGGGAAAACGTTATTTCTGCTGGGCAGAAAAAACCGGCGGTCAGTTTGCAGCGTCTAATTTGTATCTGGCCGAAATGGAATCGCCAATTAAGCTAAGAACAACTCAGTTCATGCTTACAACGCCCGATTACGATTGGGAAAGAGTAGATTTCTGGGTCAATGAAGGTCCTGCGGTCATAAAAAATGAAGGTAAAATTTTCATTACATTTTCAGCAAGTGCTACCGGCGCATGTTATTGTATGGGGATGATGGAAGCCGATGAAGATTCTGACCTAATGGATCGAAACTCATGGAAAAAATCGAGATACCCAGTTTTTGAAACAGATTATGAAAAGAAAATATTCGGACCGGGACATAACTGTTTTACCGTAGCAGAAGATGATGTAACGCCCTTATGTATCTATCATGCCAGAGATTATGAAAAAGCGGTTGGCGATCCAAAATTTGTTCCTAAAACCGATACCAGGGATTATGAAGAGATTATAAAAGATCCTTTATATGATCCGAACCGGCATGCACGTGTAATGGAAGTAAAATTTGATTCGGAAGGTAAACCGGTATTTGAATTATAAACTTATTTAGGCTTGTCGATTATAGCAGACTGCCATTTTTGATTATCAACATAAAAGATCTGATCTGTAACAATTAAAAACAGATCGGATCTTTTTTTTTGAATTTGTGCAATACCTTTTTTAATTGTAAATAATTTCCAACCTATGATTATAAAACATCACTAAAAAAACAGTATTTTGGCTTTCGCTTAATCAAACTAATCTTTTATTAAAGTAATCATTTACATGTTCAATAAAGAAATCACAAAATCAGCTCAGTATTTCAGTAGATTAAAAGGTACATTTTACCTGCAAGACAAGCGTTTTGTAATTCATTTAATAGTTTTAACAGTGTTCTTGCTGCAACCATTAACCGGATGGATGCAAACTACACCGTCCGAAGTTTCGGGAGATCCGGTAAAAACAAAAAAGGGTTTGATTGCCGGGAAATTACTTCCAAACGGAGTTAAAGTATATTTTGCTATTCCTTACGCCCAACCTCCCGTTGGCGAATTGCGCTGGCGCGAACCACAGCCGGTAAAACCCTGGGAGGGTGTTCTAACTGCCGACAATTACTGTGCTCCTTGTGCACAGAATGGGAATAACTCAAGTGAAGATTGCCTGTATCTGAATGTTTGGACTCCGGTCAATCCAAAATCGAAAAATATGCCCGTTGTTGTATACATTCACGGGGGTGCTTTTGTTGGCGGATCAGCATCGCCTTCGGGTGAAGTGCTTGCTGCTAAAGGAGTGGTGTATGTTAATTTCAATTATCGCCTTGGTGTTTTTGGCAACCTGGTACACCCTGAATTAAATGCAGAATCGCCATATAAAACATCAGGCAATTACGCTCACCTCGACCAGGTAGCTGCCTTGCAATGGATACACAATAACATCAGTAGATTTGGCGGCAATCCCAATAATGTTACACTCATGGGCCAGTCGAGCGGTGGCATCGATGTTTGTTATAACCAAGCCAGCCCCTTAACTAAAGGACTTATTCATAAAGTTGTGGCTTTAAGTGGAGCCAACTTTTCCGGTGGCCCTTGGATACCGCGTTCTCAGGAACAGCTTGCCCAGGAGGGACTTGCCTACCAAAACCGGTTGAATTGCAATTCGATTGAAGAAATGCGTGCCTTGTCAATACAAGATCTTTTAAAAGAAGTAAACAATAAAGCTTTGGGAGAACCAGGAGCTGCCGACGGTTACGTATTACCGGAATCGCCGATGGAAATTTTTGCTGCTAAAAAACAAAACAAAGTACCTGCAATTTTATGCACCTGTCGTGATGAGTCGGGGGGAGTGTACCGTACCGTAAAAACAGTAAGTGAGCTGGAGGAAAAAGTAAGAAGTACCGACGATATTTATGCCGATGAAATATTGGATATTCTTGATATCTCGGGTGAAGAAGATCTTGATGAATCGGTACAAACCCTTGGCTTTGCACTGGGCGCAGGAAAACAAATGGTTATCTGGGCCGAACACCAGGTAGCAAGCAAATCGCCCGTTTATTTTTCGTTATTCTCGCACGGAGAACGTTCCGGACATGGTGCCGATATTGAATACTGGATTGGCAACGTTATGAACAAAGGCAGAACACAGGCCGACAGGGAACTTGCAGATCAAATGTCGGATGCACTTGTAGCTTTTACTAAAACCGGAAATCCAAATACCGAAGCCATTCAGTGGCCAGAATATACCGCCGATAAGCCAACGAGATTAGTGCTTGATAATACCTTAAAAACTCAACATATTAGCGAAAAAGCATTTAAACTCATTGATCATCCGGAGTATTTACTCGACACATCCTGGGGAAATACCAGGGGCGAAAAAAAATAGATTCTGTGCGATCTATCGCTGGGAAACAAGTTTATTTAAATTGCCAAAAATGCAAACTCTAAAATAACCTGAATTCTGCTTTGGAATAAAAAATTTCTAAAATAGTATTCCGGTTATTAAAATTTATACTTATCTGTCCCAACATCCTCTTTTGCAGCCTTATAAGCTTTTATAATATTATCCATTATAGTTGCGACAGGTAAAATAGCATCCAATTGCGCTGATACCTGGCCAATTTCCAATTCACCCTCTTTTAAATTGCCTTCAAATATTCCTCTTTTTGCTCTGCCGCGTCCCAATAGTTCACGCATGAATTCAGGAGCCTGACCAGCTTTTTCAGCTGCATCTACCTGCTCAAAAAAATTGTTTTTTATCAAACGAACAGGTGCCAGTTTTTTTAATGCCAGTTTTGTACCTCCTTCATCCAATTCGGTTACCGCTATTTTAAACGCTGGGTGTGCCGATGACTCTTCTGACACGGCAAAAGCCGAACCAATTTGCACTCCGTCGGCTCCCAGAACCATCGCAGCCATCATTGCTTCTCCCGATCCTATTCCGCCGGCAGCAAGCAAAGGTAATTTTGTAGCTTTGCGTACCGAAGGGATTAAGGCCATAGTTGTAGTTTCCTCGCGGCCATTATGACCACCAGCTTCAAAACCTTCGGCTACAATTGCATCTACCCCGGCCTCTTCACTTTTTCTTGCAAAAAATGAACTCGACACCACGTGTACAACTGTTATCCCTTTATCTTTTAACCAGCTTGTCCACTTTTTAGGGCTGCCAGCCGAAGTAAAAACTATCGGAACCTCATGTTTCGCTATTATCTCCATTATCCGTTCGGTTTCAGGATAAAGCAGAGGAACATTTACGCCAAATGGTTTTTGAGTTGCATTTTTGGTTTTAAGGATGTGTTCTTCAAGCGTTTCAGGGTGCATTGATCCGGCTCCAATTAGCCCCAAACCGCCACTGTTACTTACTGCTGAAGCCAGTTTCCATCCTGAACACCAAACCATTCCTCCTTGGAGTACCGGATATTTTATATTAAATAGTTTACATATTTCGTTCATATTATTCGAAAATAAATGGAACTACAAAGTTAGAAATAAGCAATTACTCCAATGAACCGAGGAACGATCCGGCGTAAAAATAATGGAAAGAAAATATTAAGAAATTATACCACTTCTTCTTCCTCCAGGATGTTTTCTTCCAATACCTGCACAAGTGTTTCCTTCGAAATTCTTCTGCGAATTTCACCCTTTTGTGCCACCGAAACAGAACCTCTCTCTTCGGACACAACAATGCACAATGCATCGGTGTTTTCAGTCATTCCTAATGCAGCCCGATGGCGCAATCCCAAAGCTTTATCCAGTTCTTTCTGGGTTAATGGTAAAATGCATCCGGCAGCTACAATTCGATTGTTTTTGATAACAATTGCGCCATCGTGCAATGGCGAATTTTTAAAAAAGATGGTGCGGATTAATGCTGATGATATTTTTGCGTTGATCTTTTCTCCGGTACTGATCTGTTCATCCAAATCCATTTCACGGGCTATAACTATTAAGGCGCCGGTTTTTGTTTTCCCCATGTTTACACAGGCATCAACAATATTTTCAATCTGCTGGTGATTTATACTTTTTGTTTTACCCGAATTAAAAAGTTTATCCAACTTTAATAGCTTATTCAGGTTATAATTGGTACCAATAAAAATCAGGAATTTTCGTATTTCAGGATGAAAAACAATAATTAATGCAATCGCTCCAACCCCAATAAAATACCCCATTATCGATCCCAACAACTCCATGTTCAACGCCCGTACAATCAGCCAAACGAGATAAAGCGAAAACAAACCGATAACAATGTTAAAAGCTACAGTTCCTTTTATCAGTCGATAGAGCTGGTACAACAAAAAGGCGACCAGCAAAATATCCAGGATATCAAGAAACCTTATGGTAATAAATACAAGCATTAAATGACTGTTGCTTTAATTTCACAAAATATTTTTACTGCTTCAACCGCCTCTTTCACATCATGAACGCGAAGTATATCAGCTCCTCCCATCAGGGCGAGTGTATTGGCTACAGTTGTTCCGTTTAAGGCAGTTTCAGGAGTTACATCAAGTGCTTTCCATATCATCGATTTCCGGCTTACTCCGGCCATAACCGGAAGCTGAAAAACTTTAAAAGCATCAAGTTTATTGAGCAACTCGTAATTGTGATCCACTGTTTTTCCAAATCCAAATCCTGGATCAAGTATTACTTCTTTAACACCAAATTTATTGAGTTTCTTTACCTTCTCTGCAAAGTAATGCGAAATTTCGCGTATCAAGTCTTCATATTCAGGATTGTCCTGCATATTTTGTGGCGTACCTTTTATATGCGACAAAATATATGGGACCTGCAATTTTCCGATGGTTTCAAACATTTTAGAATCGAGCGTACCTCCCGAAATGTCGTTTACAACAATTGGCCCTACCTCATCTATCACCCTTACTGCCACCCAAGATCGAAAGGTATCAACCGACAAAACAACATCGGGAAACGTTTTTCGAATGGTTTGCACAGCAGGCAACAAACGTGTTAGTTCTTCCTTTGTTGAAACCGGGGCCGATCCCGGTCTTGTTGAAACTGCTCCTATGTCGATAATGCCAGCGCCATCGGCAATCATCTGCTCAACCGATTTTAACAAGGTAGCTTCGTCATCCATTTTACCTCCTTCGTAAAACGAGTCGGGAGTCATATTAACTATCCCGGCTACTAAGGGAATTGACAAATCAACTTCCCTTTCTCCGAGGTGAAATGTATTGTTTCGTTTCAGAAACTTACCTGCTGACTGTGTAATCAACATAAAAACTGAACTTTTTTGTTTAACAAATTATTAACGAACTATTAATTGTCGTTAACTACAAATGTAAAATAAAACAGACCAATTTGGGCATTTTTTAATACTTTTATCGGGCAATTTTAGCGCATGAAATACTGACAAATGCGAGATACGTGTAATTTTCTCGCCCAAAAAGAATTAAGACATAATAGAATGGACAAAACAAATAAGCAATACGACCAGGTAATTTCAATCTGCCGCAGCATCTTTACAAAGAAAATGACCGACTACGGCACGGCATGGCGAATATTGCGTCCGACCTCCTTAACCGATCAGATTTACATTAAAGCTCAACGCATCAGAAGCATCGAAGAAAAAGGAGTAACAAAAGTTGGCGAAGGTGTAAAACCCGAA
>DASQBW010000489.1:0-3882 GCA_035635015.1 Draconibacterium sp.
GTCGCAAAGTGTTGTGAATTGTCTGTTTCAGGATTCACAGGGTTTTATGTGGATCGGTACTCAAAACGGTCTGAATCGTTTTGATGGTGAAAATTTCAGGATTTATCGTTATCTGCCAAACGATTCGCTTTCCCTTTCCAATAACTGGATTTATGCTATTTCTGAAGACCGTCAGGGGAACTTGTGGATTGGCACCAAAGGAGGATTGAATAAATACCTGCACGAAAGAGATTGTTTTGAGCGAATAAGTTACTCTACCGGTTACGATCCCGAGGTGAGCACTTACAGTTATAATAACCTCCTTTTGAGCGACCGACAAATGCTTGTTCATACGCCACCGGTAATTTCTGTTTTTGAGCCCGGAGCAAAACACTTTATTCATTATAAAAGTGACATTCCTTTCGATCCTTCCATAAAAGATTTAAAACTACCGGTATTGGAGGATCAGGACGAAATACTCTGGTTGGGATGTACGCAAGGGATTGCTGTTTTTTCGTTACAAGATGAAGAATTCAAGTGTTACCCTTTTTTGTCGGGCAGTGGAGATACATTGCAGCAACAGGATGTCACCGAATTATTTCAGGACGCAAGTTCCCGGATTTGGGCAGGTACAACGGAAGGGCTGTTTCTGTTTAACCGTGAAGATGAATGCTTTGAAACAAAGGTCTTTACGCTTACATCGGGTGAAGTTTTCTCTTTTGCTACTTGCATTCGTAGCATTGTGGAAACGAAATCGGGAGACCTGATCGTTGGAACCGAAGGTAACGGAATTTTTATTTTGACTGAAGTGTATGAAGAACGCTACAGTATTGAGAATCTAACCTCGGAAAACAGCGGGTTGGCACACAACATTGTACAGAGCTTACTGATCGATAATTCGGAAAATCTTTGGGTAGGAACATTGGCCGGTATTAGTAAAACCGATTTAAAAAGGAATAAGTTTCGGCTTTACCGCAATAGCAATTCGCCATCTTCGGTTGATTTGTTGGGAAATGTAATTGCCGGAATGCTAAAAAACGATGATGGAAAGCTGTGGATCGGTAACTGGGGACAAGGTTTAAATATTGTTGATCCGGAAAGCAATAAGGTCGAACATTTTTCAACGCAACAAAGCGGAAATCATTACCTCCCCAACGATTTTGTGCATGTTGTTTTTAAAGATAAAGAGAGCAATATCTGGTTAGGAACCCGCGATGGAATTTTTATTTGGAATCAGCAGAATAAACGTTTTGAAGATTGGCGACAGTTTTTTGATCGCCCCGACTGGCCTGCATTTGATGACACCCGGATTTATCACATCATACAGGATAAAAACAATCGTTTTTGGATTGGGACTTCCGTTGGAGTTTATCTAATAGACAAAAGATCAGATGAAATTATAAGGTTTGATCAGCAAAAAGAAGGAGCCAGAAAAATTGGTTCGAACCTGGTTTATACATTGCTGGAAGACGCTGATGGCTTAATTTGGATGGCTACAATTGGCGGTTTAGATGTATTTAATCCGACAACAAATAAACTTATTCATTACAACAAAGCAGAAGGTGAACTAAGTAGTAATTTCGTCATTTCACTGTGCGAAGACAGTTTGCGAAGAATATGGATTGGCACCAATGCGGCGATAAATATTTTTGATAAAAAAACACAGCAGTTTAGCTATCTGAATGAGAAAGATGGTTTGCCCAGCAATTACATTTACGAAATTGTTGAGGATAAAAACCACGATTTGTGGTTTTCCACAGGCAATGGTTTGTGCAAATACAATTTGGATAAAAATGAGATTCAGGTTTTTACACCCGAAGATGGTTTGCAAAGTTCTGAATTTAACCTGCGTGCAGCATTTTGTGCCGATGACGGCGAGTTACTGTTTGGCGGGATGAATGGTTTTAATACTTTTTATCCTGATTCTTTGAAGGGCAATCCCTATGTGCCAAACATTGTTTTTACAGCTTTTACTACGTCCAGCAACGACGAACAGCATGAAATTAATATTGCAACCGAATCAAAAGTGGTTTTGAAACACGATGTACAATCGTTTACCATTGAATTTGCTGCTCTTGAATTTACCAATGCCAACAAAAATACCTATGCCTATAAAATGGAGGGCATCTCAAATGAGTGGATTGAAATTGCAAACCGCAAATTTGTGCCGTTTTTTGCCTTGCCAGCCGGAGAATATACCTTTTCAGTAAGAGGAGCAAATAACGATGGAGTCTGGAATCAGGAAGGAGCGAGCGTACAACTTGTGGTTCTTCCTCAGTGGTGGCGAAGTAATTATGCCTACCTCGCTTATTTCGTATTAATTGTTTTAGGCATTTGGACACTTGTAAAATTACGCGAACGGCGGCTTCAGTTGGAGAAAGTGAGGCTGGAGAAAAAAGTGCTGGAGCGCACGATTCAGATTAAAGAACAGAACGAAGTAATTACCGCTAAAAACAAAGAACTTAATGCGTTAAACCGCACAAAAGACAAATTCTTTTCCATAATCGGCCACGATCTTCGAAATCATTTTAACATTATTATTGGTTTCTCAGAAAATCTGCTGATGGATTTTAAAAGCATGGATGCCGTTAAACAAGAGTATCACATTTCAAATATTCATAAATCATCCATTCAGGCGAATGATTTATTGGGCAATTTGTTAACCTGGGCCAGACTGCAACGAAACTCCATTGCCTTTAATCCTGAGCGCGTAAACGTTACAGAAAAAATCATGGAATTGTTACGTTTTCATGAAGAGGCCGCTTTAAAAAAGAATATCCTGATAGATGTTTATGCAAAAGAAGAGGTGTATGCGAATGCCGATTTAAATATGTTCTCAACCATTATTCGAAACCTGCTTGCTAATGCCATAAAGTTTACGCATGATGACGGCGAAATTGCGGTATATGTAAAAAGGGAAAACAACTGGTGTAGTATTACAATTAAAGACAACGGCATTGGGATTAGTGCAAATAAACTGCAAAAAATATTTAGTATGGAGAGTACCGAAGTTAGCAGGGGAACAAAAGGTGAAAAGGGAACGGGACTTGGATTGGTGCTTTGTAAGGAATTTGTAGAAAAACATGGGGGCGAAATTAGTTTAAAGAGCAAACCTGGAGTAGGAAGCGAATTCTCATTTACCTTGCCTGTAAATGACTGAATGCGTTAAAAGAATCCCGAAAGTTTATCTGCCGCTCAATTGAACAGCTTTTAAGTGTCGGGATTCTTTTTTTACGTGAGATGCTGATTAAAAAATATTGTAAAGCCCTTCCCCGTCTTTTTCAAATTGTGCAATACTAATATCTGTCATGGGGTGTTTAATCAGCTGGAAAAGTAAGTCGGGACTTATTGTTGCCGATTGGGCGCCAACCATACTTACACGGTGGATCTGGTCGACCGTTTTAAAACTTGCCGCCAGTACTTTTGTCTCCAGATTAAATTCTTTGGTGTTTTTTACAATGTCGCCAACTACCTCAATTCCGTGAGACGAAATATTATCTAAACGGCTAACATATGGTGCTACAAAATCGGCTCCGGCACGCGATGCTACCAAGGCCTGTTGTTGCGTAAAAATTGCAGTGGCTGTTATGTTTGTACCAGCATCTTTTAACATATGCATGGCTTTGTAACCTTCAATCGATACCGGAATTTTAGCATAAAAGTTATCGCCCAGGTTAAAATAATTTTTGTAGGTTTTGGCCTCGGCTACCATATCTTCTGCTTTATCAGACATCACCTGAACGTGAATAGTACCTTTACCAACAATTTCAATGATGTTTTGAACGGCTTCAGAAAGTTTTAACCCCGATTGTTTTAAAATAGTGGGGTTTGTTGTTACCCCTGTCAACGGGAAAAAATCGTATAAATCTTTTAATGCCTGAATGTCTGCGGTATCTGCCAGAT
>DASQBW010000490.1:0-3197 GCA_035635015.1 Draconibacterium sp.
CAACACCTCGGCATCGCCATTTTCCGACACAAGAAAAACGCCCGAATTTTTTGTGCCGAGCCATTTCCGGTTTGCTCCGTCAACAGCGATGGCGGTAACAGTTTCTGTTTGCAACAACGGATGATAAATACCATCGTTCAGGTCGAGGCCGGGTTGCGCTGCATAAAAATTCTCAACACTCCAGATTCTGGATGGATTACTGTAAACGGCAACCCCTTTTGAACTCCCAATCCAGATCTCCCCGTTAAGATCTTCCGCAATCGAATAAACATCATTCATTCGTGTGGTGAATTCATCTTTACCGTTACTAAAATAAGTTGTAACAAAAAGTCGCCTAATCTGATCTCCGGCTTTATTAATTACATAAGCATCGTGTCCGCCGGGAACCAATATCCATTTATCATCATTTTCATTCACAATAATATCGGTAACATTGTATTTATTGGCAACGGCAGGCAACACAAAAGATTCCCAGTCGCCGGAAGGAGATAACTTATGTACATTGTGCATACATTCGGCGTTGGTCATCCAAAGGTTTCCATCTGAGTCGAAGCTCAAACCTCCAATACGTGTAAAAGGTTCGTCAGGCTGCTCAGGTAATGCAGTCTCCAGCGGACTGTTCAGGTTGTAATACCTTTCAACCAGCTCATCATTGCGGTATTCAAGCAAACCTCCTCCCCAACTGGCTACAAAAAAATGATTGGGATCTTTTGGATCAACCTCAACCGCTAAAATATTATGAAATCCGTTCAATTCGGGGTGTGTATTTTCAGTAAAATATGTCCAACCATTGTTGTTGTAACGTTGAAAAACCGGCTCGATGTAACCTACTGTACTTCCACGAGCAATCCAAACATCGGAATTAAAAGCCTTCACAGAAAACATGTCGTTGTTTATTGGACCAGGTGGTAGTGTTTGTTCAAAGTTATCGCCTACATATCGTACCAGCACTTCTTTGTCATCGGCAATCCAAATTGATCCGTCGTTCGAAATTCCTGCACTGCGTGGAGTTATTGAATTTTCGGTACGATCTTCAAAAACGTATTTTCCTACTTCACCAATCCTTGAATGATTACTATCGATAATAAATACCTTATTCCGACTTGCAATTGCCAGGTATTCACCTTTACTCTGCATGTCGAAAGCAAAACGGATTGATGAATTGTATGCCTCCCAGTTTCCATTATCAAGCATAAACATTTCATCCTGATACCATTCTCCTGCCGAATAATTCGCAATCACAACCCCATTATGATTAACAAGATGGTTAAAAACTCCATTGCTGTGCGGAATATTTTCCACGTGCATCCAGTTGGCATAATTTGCCAGATTGGGTTCATCTTTATCCGCCTGATAGATGCCCTGATTTGTAGCAGCAAAAATAAAATTGTTATCGGTTTCCACATCGTTCACCTCCATAGCTGCTCCTTCATCACCAATGTAGTAGGTATCTTTAACTTCCTGCTTATCAAGATTGAGCACTACGATTCCAAAACCGCAAGACAGGTAAGCTTCATTGCCCGAACAGGTTATATTGTGAATTGCTTTACTCCCGGCAACGGACTTTCTTTTTATATCAGATAGATTTACAACATGACCATCGTCGAAAAGGAGGTCGATATTGCTGTTCGCATAAGCAATTACCAGTATATTCATTGCCTCACTGTAAGCGATAGTTTCTACATCAAAATCGGACAGCTGAATTGCGTCGCCAAATTTATTCACAGTGTTGTCTTCCAGATCGTAATAAAACAATCCTCCTTCGGCAACGCAAAAAACCTTATCTGACGATACGGCCACTTTTGTCGCTTTGTTGTATGAAAGATAATCCTGCCAGGTTCCCTGCTGACGCTGAGCATTTAGAGCAAAAACCAACAATGTTAAAACAATGGAAAGTAGGTATCGATACATCATCTTTTTATTCAAGCGTTTTTAAGTATTTAACCAGTTTTTGTACGGCTCTGCCCCGGTGACTGATTTTGTTTTTATCCTCCAGTCCCATTTCAGCGAAAGAAGTAGTAAACCCATCAGGTTTAAAGATCGGATCGTATCCAAACCCTGTATTCCCTCTTTTTTCTTTCAGAATGTGACCATTTACAATGCCTTCAAACTGTTTTTCTTCACCGTTAATAATCAACGAAATCACTGTTCTAAAACGTGCTTTTCGGTTATTTATTTTAGTGAGTTTTTCCAGTACCTTATTCATATTGGCATCTGCATTTTTACCTTCGCCGGCATAACGTGCCGAAAAAACTCCCGGCTCTCCGTTTAAGGCTTCTATCTCCAATCCGGTATCGTCGGCAAAACAATCCATTCCAAACTTATCGAACACATAAAAGGCTTTTTGGCTTGCGTTACCTTCCAGTGTTGGCTGCTCTTCTGGGATCTCATCGAAACATTCGATATCACTTAAACTCAGAAGGGTAAAATCGTTGCCCAAAATGGCTTGCAGTTCTTCCAGTTTATGTTGGTTGTTTGTGGCAAAAACGAGCTTCATCATCATCTAATTTTTGGTAAAAATAAGAAAATGGCTCTACTTTGCGGGCACATTCGGGAATAGCTTTTAATTGCTTCAATATGTTTTCACTTTTAGGTTATCTACATCAAATGGGCCTTTCGTTCTGTTCCATAAATAGATATGAACAATATCTCCCGCACCCAAATTAAAATCAAATGTTTTTACCACCGAAAAACGCGACCAGATACCGGTTTTGTACATAAAATCATTAACACTTCTGGAATAATATTCCATCTGCTCATCACCCCGCGATACAACAACAACCAGGTTTACCTCCGAAAGCAAATCGGGGAAACGCAGATCTCCCAATACGGTTAGTTTTTTTGGCCCCGAATTCCCCTCATCGACTGTAATCTTTAATGACGCTCCCCATTCTTCATTTGGCATAAAAGTGTAGTAGCTGTTAGCCGTAACTGAGTCAATTTTATATCTGTTCTTATCAGTTGCCCAGGGAGAGTTTGTCTGTGCCTCAAAATCTTCGGTAAACTGATAAGCTTGATTCTTGCCCCTATCGGCTATGATAAAACCCGAATTCCCGAAGATCTTTTCTTTCCTGGTCTCAGCAAAATAGGAAGCAAACAGCGCTTTTGCTTCCGCACTTAGAGTTCCATTTACCCAACCCAGGGCAAATCGTGGTTTTTGCGTTTCTGCCAGCACTTTCCCGAAGGC
Organism: Draconibacterium sp.; assembly: GCA_035635015.1. Classification (GTDB taxonomy): domain Bacteria; phylum Bacteroidota; class Bacteroidia; order Bacteroidales; family Prolixibacteraceae; genus Draconibacterium. Next base: position 3,188 of record DASQBW010000490.1, read on the forward strand.
GGCAATATTC
>DASQBW010000491.1:0-7358 GCA_035635015.1 Draconibacterium sp.
ACTTAACAGAGGGCGAAAAACCTCGTTTGTCCCATCGGCACAGGCCTGCCAGATATTTTTGCCCCGTTCGCGATGTTGGGAAATATTGTCGATTACAATAATTGAATTGTCGATCATCATTCCCACGCCAAGAATTAAACCTGAAAGTGATATGATATTTATAGAGATTCCGGCAATATAAAAGCATAACAAGGATATAACCAGAGAAGCAGGTATGGTTATACCGATTAAAAATGGCGACCTTAAATCTTTCAAAAAGAAGAACATGAGCAGAAAGGCCAAAAAACCTCCCAATATTAAACTTTGCTGCAAATTGGAAATGGAATAATCGAGCAATAAAGTTTGATTACGGCTGATCTCAAAGTCGATATTTGGATAATCATTTTGGAAATGTTCGATTAGCTTATTAATTCTGAGTTTAAGGTCGCGCATTTGCGCATCCGACTGTTTAATAACGGCCATAGTTATGGCATCTTTGCCATTGGCAGTAACCATACCCTGCCTTTTTGCCGGATGCTGAATTACCTGTGCAATATCTTTCAATTGTAAAAGGCGGTCATCTATTTTAAAATAAATGTTCTCAATATCTTTAAGTGTGCGTAAAGTTGATTCAAAACGTATGTTATATTGATACTGTCCATCGCGAATGATAAGGTTGCCAAGGTCAATGTCGTTGGCTCGAATTGCCTGTTCAATATCTGCCAGTTTTATTTGCAGTGCCTCAATCTTTTTGTTGTCAGGCACAATTAGTAATTCGGGAAATACTTGTCCGCTGACATCCACCATCGCTACTTCCTGCAATTGTTCAATTCGCTTTTGTATAACCTGGCTACTAAAATTGCTGAGCTCTGTAAACTCTTGTGTTACCGGAAATAAATCATTGCTTTTGATGGAAGTTTCAGACTGGTTTTTCAAGGTTAAGTTCAGGTAAAAAACCGGGATATCTGTTGCACTCGCTTTAATTACTCTGGGGCGTTGAATCTCACGTGGCAAGTTGTTTATGGCTCTGTCTATTTTCTCATTTACTTCAATGAAAACAAAATCGATATCAGAACCATATTCAAAGTCGAGTTCAATAATACAGCTACCGTCGCACGATTCGCTTTTAATATCTGCCAGATGAGCCACTTGCATGAGTTGCTGGCGAAGTGGTTTGGCAACGGTTTGCTCCAGCTCTTGTGCTGAATGATTAGGGTACTGAGCATGAACCGTGATTTTAGGAATATCAATATCAGGCATTAACGATACCGGAAGCTTTGTCAGCGAAGCAATACCTAAGACCAGGATGGAGACAAAGGTCATGGTAACTGCGATGGGGCGTTTTAGTAAAAATTTCACCATTTCACTTCAACTTTTGATTCATGTGCAAGGTTTAGGTTCCCGGAAACAATTATTGTATCTCCGGCCTCTAAATCTCCTCCTTTGTCGGGATCTGCAATAACAGAATATGATGTACTGTTTTCATGGTTGGTTTGTACATAGGTCCACCAGGCAATTCCTCCTTTTGTGTATTTAAATAATACTTGCTGGTTATCACGTTGCAAAACTGCCGCTTTGGGCACTACAAGTTGATTTTCTATTTCATTTTCTATAAGTATCTTAACATTCATCCCTTCCATCAGACTCCCCGTGTTTTTAATTATAGCCTTAACATTGATCAGACCATTTTCATTAACTACAGGATTAATCTCAGTAATATAACCTGAATAGACCTTTTCGGAAGAGAAGGGGGCAACCTTAACTCTTTTATTCAAAGCGATATTGGTGATTTCAGTTTCTAAAACAGGGAATTGTACCTCGAAATACGTGTCATCGATTAAAAGACAAAAAGCTTCACCAGGGGTGACTTCATAAGCTTTGGTTTGCAGATTTGCAATTTTTCCGTTGAAAGGAGCAAATAAGGTAGTGGATTGTAAGGCATACAAAGCTGATTTTAATTCATTTTGTGCAGAAGAATAACCTGACTTACTTTTCGCAATTTGCATAAAATTATCCGGGATGTTTGTAGAATCTTCCATGCGATGCCCCATGCCAATTAGTACGTCCTGCAGGTCAATGTATGCCTTTTCTAATCCCAACTTAGCCTGCTCGTGTCTTTGTGCTTGTTCAAAACTGATTAAAGTCGCAATTGTATCATTTGCTAATATAGTTTGTCCATTTTTAACGAACAGCTTTTCAATTGTTCCACTCGTTCTAAATTTCAAATTTCCTTTTCGGGGAGCAATTAATTTTCCTGTGCTAACCATTTCATTTTTGAAAGTTGTTTCTTCAAGTATGATCACCTCTACGGGATTTTTCTCTTCGATGTATTGGCGTTTTTGGATAGCTGTATTTGTTTCTTCACTCTTTGATGGTGTGCAGTTGTATAGATAAACTGCAAGAAATATTAAGAGGAGTAGTCTTTTCATTTTAAGTTAATAGTTTTGCTGTTATTGGATTGAGTGAATTTAAGTTATTTCTGATTGTCAGTTATGAATATGTACCTCATAATGAAAAAGTTAAGTTGAATTTTGATTGCGGGTTATTATGGCTCGCATTTCTTGTTGTATTTCCTTTATTGCTGTTGATTCAATTTTAACTTTTTTGCTTAATAGCTCAGTTGCAACTTGAGTTGCTTTTTCGTCCTGTCCGGTTTCATCATACAATTTTGCAAGCAGGTATTTAGGGTAGAATTTGCTTGGAATCATCCACGATGCCTGCAAATATGCTTCTTCAGATTTTTTAATTTGCCCCAAAGCCTTATAACTATCTCCAAGTGCAGTCTGTAAAACAGTATTTGGATAGTAGTTTTTAGTATACTCCAAAACTTCAACCGCTTTTTTGTGTTCTTCTGCCATTGAAAGAGCTTTCCCGTAGTTGAGTAAAAAATCACCATCGTACTGTAAATACGGAAATGCATTTTCATAGTTTTCAATACAAGCGCTATATGCTCCCATCTGGTAGGTGGTAAAAGCTATTTTCCAGTTTGTGTTGGCCTTGTATAATCTAATTCCACAATTTATATAGTAAGTAGTTCCGGCAATCAGTGCACAGCTAATCAGAGATTTTGTAACAATCCCAATTGTTCTTCTTTTTTGAATTGTATTGTCAGGCAATTGGAGTTTTATATTTCGTTTAGATAAAAATTTTACAGGAACCAAATAATTTGAGATTAACGCTACAATTACAATTAGATTCAGTTTAATGGGGATAATTTCATCAGGATAGGAAAAAAGGCCAAAGATTATCAACGCCATTAAAGTAGTACGTAGAGCAATTAACTCAATTTTTTCTTGTTTGGAAATATCTACAGGTTTTCCAAATAGTAAAAACCAAAGTAGCAAAATGCTAAGGATTAATCCAATTAATCCTGTTTCAGTGGCAATGCGTATAAGCTCATTGAAAGCATATTTAGTATTATCGGCTAAAAAACTTTCTTCAGATTCAGGGTTAGCTTGAAAGTACTTTGCCTGGTAATCCATGTATTTTGCTTCAAAAGCATTTATTCCGTGTCCTAAGAGTGGTTTGTCTTTAATTATTTCAGATGAAACTTTCCATATCAACAACCTTCCGTTGGCTGATCCTTGTTTCATTTTGTATGTGGCAAACAATCCTCCTGCTAATAAAACGATAATTATAAGAATCCCGAGAATTTTCGCTAAAGTGGACGATAATATTTTTCCTGATTTGAATTTCCATTTCCCCCGAAACAGAATGGTATTCACCATTAATTCATCCTGCCATATTTGAATAAATATAAAAAACACAGCTCCGATTGTTGCCAACCAGGCTGCGCGTGATTTTGATGCAGGTAAAACCAATAATATTGTAATTATTGCTATTCCGATCAGATATTGGATTAGATATGGCCAATTTTTATATGTGATCTTTTTTACTTTCAAGAAAATGAGTTTGGGGGAAAGTTTGACCCTTTGGCCAGGCTCATTTAAATTGTGTGATTCGTTTGGAGCCGGAATTTCTGCTCCGGATAAATCTTTATACTTAATCTTAAAGTGGGTTGTATATTTTATTAAAAACAAAGTAATGGCAAGTGGAATTATCGAGACCAGATATCCGGCATACGGACCAGGGTTAAAAAAACTCCCTGTCATTTTAAACAAACCATGGTGAGAAGGATAAATATCATATAATTGTAAGTTACCATAAACAGCTTGTGCAATTCCAGCTACAAGGAGACCACAAAAAAATATTATTGTATGCTTTTTGGTCAGAGAGCGTATCAATAAATATAGCATTGAATAAGAGATAAGTCCTAATACGTGGGAAATGGTAGTCTGATGTTGAACAAGCATTTGAATTAAAACAACAACCATTAAGAAAATGAGGACTAAGTCTGTTTTTGTAATGTTGAGATTTAGTTGTTTCCGGGCCTTGAATAATTTGAGCAGAATAAAAACCAATGCTACGGGAGTTGCCATAATAAGAATAAACAATTGTCCAGTCTGAGGCTGTACAAAACTATTGGAAAATCCCCAGGGAATAAGGATAATCAGCACACATACTAACAGCGATAAAATTCGAGTTGTGATAGATGACATGTTTTCTGGTAAAAGTTTGGGCTAATATATAAAATATATCAACAAGTATAACATCTATGCCTTTGTAGTCATCTTCAAAAATGCGCAATACATTACACATATCAATATTTAATAACTTTTTCTCATAGCATTCTTGCGTAGCTTCTCATGAAACATCCTTCTTAATGGACCAGTGAAAGTATCCTCTAATGATTAGTGAAACACAATAGTGTGCTTTGAAGAACACAGTGATGTCAATATTAAAAAACTTCACTATTAATTTTATATTCTAAGAAACTGTTTAAATTTTAATTTCTAATTCTATTAAGCATTATCTGTATCATGGCAAGTTGTATCATAGCTTGACTAGTAGATGTGTGATATTCAAAATCTTTACTCAGTCTTCTGGAATTTTCCAGCCATGCAAATGTTCTTTCCACTACCCAACGTTTGGGTATCACAGAAAACCTGCTTGCATCATCTTTGCGCAAAATTACTTCAAGTAGAAAACCAAACTTGCGTTTTGTGTTATTTATAAGCTCACCCCTATAACCGCCATCGGCAATTACTTTTACCAGTCTTTCAAACCTGCCCCTGAGCTTAGATATAACATTCTCAGCAGCTTTGCTATCATGTATATTGGCAGCGTGCACCACTACTACCAAAAGCAATCCCATAGTATCCGTTATGATATGACGCTTACGCCCTTTTACTCGCTTGCCCCCATCAAAACCACGTTGTGCCCCTCCCAGCCTGGTGGTCTTAACAGATTGACTATCAATTAGTGCTAGGCTTGGCGAAACCTTTTTGCCTAATTTCTTACGTAACATATTGCGTAGCAATTCATTGACCTCTTCAATAATCCCTTCATTCTTCCAACGGGTAAAATAGTAATAAACCAGTTGCCACTTTGGAAAACAGCGAGGGAGCATGCGCCATTGACAGCCCGTTTTAACTACATATAAGACGGCATTAAAAATCTCACGAATTGAGTGTTTTCTTTTGCGTTTCACGTTAAAAATGCTTTTAATTGTCTCCCATTGGCTATCGGTGAGACAGGTTTGAATGCTTGTAAAACTGATAATGTTATCTTGCATGAGAATATTATATCCTTTTCGGAGTTCCCTAAAAAAATAGATATAACTTTTACAGATCTTTCAGAATATAAGACTGGTAATCCTAGAACGTTACAATTAGTTGATTCAACATTATTTTTATTTAACTTCACTAAAAACATTGAATCGTTTTTCTATAATTTTGATTTGAAAACAAAAAAATTATCAAATGGATATCTGGATAAAGGCAGAGGTCCTAATGAGGCTATTGGAGCATGTTGCACCGGAATTGTGGACAATAAATTGTGGGCTTATGATGTGACGCTCAAAAAGATATTCACATTGGACAAAACAATAGCATTAAATAATGATGACAAAATTTTTAGTTCAGGTTCAGTAAAAGACAATTTTTATCAAATAGCACTTAAGGATACAAATAATTTTTTTGTGTGCGGCAAGACGGACTCGGAATATAAAATTCAAAAGTTAGATTTTTCAGGAAAGTTATTGGATCAGTTTGGAGAATTCTACCATATTCCAAAAGCAATCCCAATAGATGCATTAAAAGATGCTTATCATTCATTTTTCTATTTAAAACCATCAGGAGAAAAATTAGCATTATCCTATTTATATACTGATGTAATTGAGATTTACAATATTAAAGATCCATCTCAAAACATAGCGTTACAAGGACCTGACAGAGTTGATTTAAACTTCCATGTTGCCAAAAGAAGAAACTATAATTACATGGAAAAAAACGAGGAAATTAGAAAAACATTTCTATCTGGAGCTGTAACTAACGAATACATTTATTTGGCTTATTCTGGATTGAGCTATGCAGAGAAAGATGATATGGATTATTGTAGTTCAGTGTATGTTTACAGCTGGGATGGGAGTCCAATAAAAAAGCTAAACTTGGATAGACGGATCACATGTTTGACTGTGTCGGAGGATAATAAAATTATCTATTCATTTGATGCAGATAATGGGTTTCTCGTTAAAGCTGAAATAGAATGAAATTACATAACACTACAATTGTTCTAACAATTCTTTTATTGATTAGCATGATAATATCATGCAAGGATAAAGTGCAAAAGTCAGAACACATTAAGTTTCTTGAATCGGTAGTTGAAAAACACTTAAAAAGAGGTTAAGTATCCCCGAAAAACTTGGAGTGTACGCTCCATTTACAAATTACATTCTTGAAGAAGGCAATATCTTGAACAGTGATTATCAGATTTATTCAAGAATTGATGCATCATGTGGCACTTGCATAGGTGAAATTAATAAATGGAATGAACTAATTCCAGTTTTGAAAAGGTATAATGTTCCTATTATCTTAATTTGTAGTTCGGATGATGATTTTGAACTTCTTAAATACTTTTGTGAAACAAGCTCAATTGAAGATTTTGGTTATCCCTTCTTCTTAGATCACGAGAATGTATTTTATGGTAACAACAAGTTTATGAAAAATGATAAAGTGGATATTTCGGTGATGCTGACCCCCGTTTCGGTGATATTGACCCCCCTCGCAGAAAGTGGTTCAAAGAACGGGTAGCCTGACAATATTACACTTTTTTTCTTAAACTTTCTCCTTTCAATTCTATTCTGTGTGAAGTGTGTACCAATCGATCCAAAATAGCATCGGCAATTGTTTCTTCACCAATAATGCTGTACCAATTTGCAACAGGTAGCTGGCTAGCAATAATTGTAGCTTTTCGTGCATGTCGATCTTCAATAATTTCCATCAAATCCATTTGCTGTTGTTTTTCCAGATGAGTTAATC
>DASQBW010000492.1:0-2095 GCA_035635015.1 Draconibacterium sp.
CCCAAATAGAAGCAGGAACACAACATAACGTTGTTCCCGATAATTGCCATTTTGTTGTTGATGTGCGCACCAACGAACACTATACCAATAAAGAGGTTGCTGAAATTATCGATCGGTTGATCGAATCCGAAGTTCAGGCACGTTCTGTTCGCTTAAACTCCTCGGGGATTTCGGCACAACACCCTTTTGCAAAACTGGTAAAGAAAAAAGGCATCAATATTTATGGTTCTCCAACCACTTCCGATCAATCCATATTACCATTTCTCTCAATAAAAATGGGACCAGGCGATTCGGCACGTTCACACACAGCCGACGAATACATCCATAAAAGTGAAATTATTGCTGGAATTGAACGATATATTGAATTGCTGGAAGAACTCAAACTGTAATTACAAGCAACGCAAATTCTAAATTCTTTTCTTTATTTCCTGATTGAATACCTAACTTTGATGCCATGCTTAAAGAAATAACTGTTTCAGAATACCTGCAAAAGGCTGCAGTGGTTCCGCTTGTGGATGTTCGCTCGCCGGGAGAATACAAAAAGGGGCACATTCCAATGGCAGCCAGTATTCCTTTGTTTACTAACGAAGAGCGGGCTCATGTAGGAACAGTTTACGTGCAGCAATCGAAAGAAATAGCCATTGAAGTAGGTTATAAATACGTAAATCCAAAACTGGAGTGGTTTATTACGGAATCGAGGAAACTGGCTCCAAAAGGTATTATTGCAGTTCATTGCTGGCGTGGCGGAATGCGATCGCGATCGTTTGCCAAACACCTTTCAGAAAATGGTTTTGAAACAGTTTATGTGATAATGGGCGGTTACAAAGCTTTTCGGAATCATGCTTTGGAATCGTTTAAAACGGAGGCCAATATTTGTATTCTTGGAGGTTATACCGGCAGCGGGAAAACACATATTTTATATACTTTAAAAGAACAGGGAGAGCAAATTATTGATTTAGAAGGACTGGCCAACCACAAAGGATCGGCTTTTGGGCGCATTGGCGACGGCAGCCAACCCAGTATAGAGCAATTTGAAAACAACCTGTTTTGGGAATGGAAAGACCTGGATTACAGCAAACGGATTTGGATTGAAGACGAAAGTCATCGCATTGGTCTGGTAAATATCCCAATGAATTTTTTTGAAAATATGAGAAGTCACCCGGTGATTTTCCTTGATATTGCTCTGGAAGAAAGAGCACAATTTTTAGTTCGTGATTATTCTTCTGCTGATAAAACAATGCTGAAAGATTCCATTATTAGAATAAATAAACGATTGGGTGGATTAAATACCAAAAATGCATTGGAACACCTCGAAAGAAACGAACTATACGAAGTGGCCACAATCTGCCTTTTGTATTACGACAAATATTACCTGAGAGGATTAAACAACAGGGATCACCAAGAGATTTTTACCCTAATGTGGGACTCCATTTCTCCAAAAGTTATAAGCAGATCAATTATTAAATTTTATGAATCCATCAGAGACAAAAAATATAAAACTCACACAGTATAGCCACGGCGCCGGATGCGGGTGCAAAATTTCACCAAAAGTTTTAAGCACCATTCTTGAAACGAAACTGGATATGGGACTCCAGCCCAACTTGCTGGTTGGCAACGATAGCCGCGACGATGCGGCTGTGCTGGACTTAGGAAATGGCACTGCCATTATCAGCACCACCGACTTTTTTATGCCCATTGTTGACGATCCGTTTACTTTTGGCCGTATTGCGGCTACCAACGCCATTAGCGATGTTTTTGCCATGGGCGGAAAACCAATTCTGGCTATTGCAATTTTGGGCTGGCCCATAAACAAACTGGCTCCTGAAATTGCCCGCGAGGTGGTTGAAGGTGGCCGTCAGGTTTGTAAAGAAGTGGGTATAAGTTTGGCCGGCGGGCACAGCATCGACAGCCCGGAGCCCATTTTTGGGCTGGCGGTTACCGGACAGGTAGACTTGAAAAACATAAAACAAAACGACACGGCAACAAAAGGCAGTCAGTTGCTTTTAACAAAACCATTAGGAGTTGGTATTTTGACTACCGCACAGAAAAAAGGCCTGCTTGCCAACGAACATGAGCAAACTGCACCCGATTTAAT
>DASQBW010000493.1:0-5074 GCA_035635015.1 Draconibacterium sp.
ACTTTATGGAAAATAAAAAAATCCGTGTAAGTTCTTGATTTACACGGATTTTCATAATTTGACTAAAATTTGTCTTTTTAAGAAAGTGACTCAGCTGGGTCTCGAACCCAGGACCCCATCCTTAAAAGGGATGTGCTCTACCAACTGAGCTACTGAGTCATCCTTGTGGTACCTTTGTTTCTCAAAGGCGGGTGCAAAAGTAATTATTATTTTTTTTCACACAAATCATCAGGCAATTTTTTTCAAAAAAAATCGGGCTATGGTTGTTTAAAGTCGTGCGATTATTGACTGTGATCCGCATTAAAACTAAACCGTAGGAATATATTTTTCAGGTATTCAGTGATTTACAAAACTTTAATGTTTTGAGCAATTTTATTTCGTTCAAATTATTTGATGAGAATGGATTTAATATTAGTTTTGATTTTTGCAAGCAACCATCACTTGTAAAGAAGGACAACTTAATACCGCATCACTTTGATTAGTACCGAAGGATATATTGTACTTTCGATTGTATTGTTAACCATTATTGCCCTGGCGAAAGAAATGATGCGCCCTGGTCTTATCTTTTTCTCTTCAGCAATAGTACTTGTGGCAACCGGTGCCATTACTGACAAAGAGATGCTCTCCGGTTTTTCCAACAAAGGAATGATTACCATTGGCATTCTGTTTATTGTAAGCGAAGGAGTGCGGCAGTCGGGGATTCTTAACCGGTTGGCACAAACATATCTGCCGCGCAAAAGAAGGAAGATGGTTTCGCTGATTCCACAAATTATGTTGCCGGTATCGGTTTTGTCGGCTTTTTTAAATAATACGCCGGTTGTCATTATTTTTGCCCCGATTATTAAACGGTGGTCAGAAAACCTGAACCTCTCTTCAAAGAAATTTTTAATTCCGCTGTCGTATGCAACTATTTTTGGAGGAATGTGCACCCTTATCGGAACTTCTACCAACCTGGTTGTGCATGGTTTAATAATTGAGAACGGTTATGAGGGATTCAGTATGTTTGAACTGGCAAAAATTGGTGGTTTTGTTGCCATAGCCGGTACGCTTTATATGACTGTTTTTAGTAATAAGTTACTGCCCGGCGAGAAGATATTTTTCAATTCAAAAAGCTCCACGGAATATAAGGATTACCATTACGACATTATTATAACGGAGAATAGTAACCTCATTGGTTTAGAAATAAAGAACGGTAGGATGAAAGAGCTAAAAGGGCTGATCATTCAAACCATCAGTCGCGACGGGAATATTATTGAGACCAAAAAGGGTACGTTTAAGATAATGGCCAATGATATATTATTGGTTGGTGGGAAATCTGACCGTCTTAATTATATTTTAGCAAATTCGAATGTTAAACTAAGCGGAATAGATTTAATTAAAAACGTTCCTAAAGAAAAGCTTAAACAATATGAGGCTGTTTTATCGCCACGTTTTCCGGCAATTGGAAAAACCATACACGAGTTTAACTTTTACGACCACTACCAGGCAGTAGTGCTTGCAGTGCACCGGAACGGAGAGCGTATTACCAGCAATAAAGATAAACTTCAGTTAAAAACCGGCGACAACCTCGTTTTGCTAACCACCGAAAAATTTATTGAAAACTGGGGTGATTCTAAGATTTTCCTGCTTACCTCGTATATTCGGGATTATAGAAGTACCGGTACATTCTGGAAAAAATGGATTGCATTTATCATTCTGCTTGCCATGGTGGTGGGAACAACTATTGGCAAGTTTATATCATCGCCAGATGGCGTTGCACTCGATATGTTCTTTTTTGCATCAATTGCAGCCATATTGTTTGTTTGGTTAAAAATTATGCCGCATCAAAAATACACCAAAGCAATTAGTTGGGATGTACTTATTACCATTGCCTGTGCTTTTGCACTTAGTAAGGCCATGCAGAATTCCGGTGCAGCAGAAGCAATTGCGCGAACAACCATTAATTTCTCAAAAGGATTTGGACCTCTTGGTGTGATGGCAGCCCTCTATATTCTTACGGCTATTTTTACTGAAATTATAACCAACAATGCAGCGGCTGCACTGGTATTTCCAATTGCACTGGCTGCGTCACAACAGTTAAATATCGATCCGAAACCATTTTTTGTAACAATAGCAATCGCGGCCTCAGCCAGCTTTTCAACACCAATCGGATATCAAACCAATCTTATCATTCAGGCAATTGGAAACTACAAATTTCGCGACTATGTTAAGATCGGACTTCCTCTAAACCTGATTGCATTTATCCTTTCGATGTTGCTTATTCCTTATTTTTGGAGCTTCTAATTTTACGGATTCTTCCTGTCTTATTTAAAATCATTCTTAAGAAAGAATTCGTTCCCCGGACAAAAGTATTCATTCCTTAAGCCAACCGGAATAAAATTCTATATTTGCATTCGTTTGAAAAGAAGAGAAGAAAATTAATACAGCTACAGCCTACTGTTGGTAAATATCAGCAACGTACCCAAAAAATGATCATACCAGGCTGTAATAACTAAAATAGAAAAGAATGGATAATTATTCATTAACCAACCTTCGCGAACTGGAAGCAGAAGCCATCCACATCATCCGCGAGGTGGCAGCCGAGTTCGAAAATCCGGTGATGCTTTATTCCATCGGTAAAGACTCATCGGTGATGGTTCGCCTGGCCGAAAAAGCATTTTATCCCGGTAAAGTTCCGTTTCCGTTGATGCACATCGACTCGAAATGGAAATTCCAGGAAATGATCGATTTCCGCGATAACTATGCGAAAGAAAAAGGCTGGGATCTGATCGTACATTACAACAAAGAAGGTTTTGAAAGTGGCGTTGGTCCTTTTACTCACGGTAGTAAAGTTCACACCGACATTATGAAAACACAGGCCCTGCTTGGTGGTCTGAATAAATACAAATTTGATGCTGCTTTTGGTGGCGCCCGTCGTGACGAGGAAAAGTCGCGTGCAAAAGAACGTATTTTCTCGTTCCGCGATAAATTCCACCAATGGGACCCTAAGAACCAGCGTCCTGAGCTTTGGAATATCTATAACAGCCGCGTTCAGAAAGGTGAATCCATTCGTGTATTCCCTATCTCAAACTGGACGGAGCTGGATATCTGGCAGTACATTCGTTTGGAGAATATCCCGATCGTTCCGCTTTATTACGCCAAAGAACGCCCGGTAGTTGACATCGATGGCAGCTTGATTTTGGTTGACGACGAACGTATGCCAAAAGAACTGCGCGACAAAGCTGAAATGCGTAAAGTACGTTTCCGTACACTGGGTTGTTATCCGCTTACCGGTGCTATTGAGTCGGAGGCCGATACCATCGAAAAGATTGTTGAAGAAATGATGACCGTTACCGTTTCGGAACGTACAACGCGTGTTATTGACTTCGACCAGGAAGCAAGTATGGAACAGAAAAAACGGGAGGGGTATTTCTAGGCAAGAATCGTGCGAAGGCATGAGACCGCTTCGTCATTATATTCCTCGCGGAATCATTCCACGAACAAAGTTTCTTGCATGACTTTCCGAGGGAGGAACGACCGAAGGAAACTCATTCCAAAATCACAAAAGCAGCAAAAAATGACTACAAAAAAATTAGACATACAAGAGTTTCTGGATCAAGACCAGAAAAAGGATTTATTACGCTTACTGACTGCCGGATCGGTTGACGATGGAAAATCAACACTTATCGGGCGTCTGATGGCTGACAGTAAAATGCTTTATGAAGATCAGCTGGAAGCTTTACACCGCGACAGTAAACGTGTAGGACACGCCGGTGAAGACATCGACTATGCCTTGTTGCTAGATGGTTTGAAAGCCGAGCGCGAGCAGGGAATTACCATCGATGTGGCTTACCGCTACTTCTCTACTGCAAAGCGTAAATTTATTATTGCCGATACACCGGGACACGAGCAATACACCCGTAACATGATCACCGGCGGATCGACGGCCAATCTGGCCATTATTTTGATTGATGCCCGCCACGGGGTAATTACCCAGACTAAACGCCATACTTATTTGGCCAATTTGCTGGGAATTAAACACGTTGTGGTAGCCATTAACAAAATGGATCTGGCCGATTACAAACAGGAGCGTTTTGAGGAAATTAAAGCCGATTATAAAGCTTTTGTTACGCAACTCGATGTACCGGATGTAAACTTCATCCCGCTGTCGGCATTGAAAGGCGACAATGTTGTAGAGAAAGGCGACAATATGGATTGGTACCACGGTCCTTGCCTTTTGGAGTTTTTAGAAAATGTTCATGTAAGCTCCGACCGTAACTTCGACGACCTGCGTTACCCGGTTCAGTATGTGTTACGCCCTGATATTAAATTCCGCGGATTTTCAACATCAGTGGCTTCAGGAATCATTAAAAAAGGTGATGAAGTAATGGTACTGCCTTCGATGAAAAAATCGAAAGTGGAGAAAATCGTTACCTACGAAGGAGAGCTGGATTATGCTTTCCCGCCACAATCGGTTACTGTTACACTCAAAGACGAAATTGATATTTCGCGTGGAGACATGCTGGTTCATCCTGATAACCTGCCACGTGTGGAGCGTCAGTTTGAAGCCATGCTGGTTTGGATGAATGAGACAGATTTGAATCTTTCTACCCAGTTCTATATCAAGCATGCCAACAACAATACAAAGGCTCGTATCGATGAAATCAAATACAAAGTGGATGTAAACACGCTTGAAAAATCGAACATCGAAAAATTCAAACTGAATGAAATTGGCCGTGTGGTAATCACCACTACCAAACCACTTTTCTTCGATCCTTATAAAAAGAACAAACAAACCGGTTCTTTTATTTTAATTGATCCGGTTACACATAACACCGTTGCGGTGGGTATGATCATCGATAAACTGGGAAGCAATAATCTGCCATCGCGTATTAACGATGTCGACAAAGAAAAAATTGCCAAAGGTGAGGCGCTGATCAAAGCGGAAGAATATGTACAGAAGTATAATCAGAAAGGCGAAACCATCTGGATTACAGGTCTGCACGGATCGGGTAAAAACGAGCTGGCATTTAGTCTCGAGAAAAAAATATTCGACAACGGCGCAACAGTAGTACTGATCGATGGAAGCTCAGTT
>DASQBW010000494.1:0-4899 GCA_035635015.1 Draconibacterium sp.
GTTAAATCTGCTGATGGCCTCATCCATCCCTTTTTTTCTTGCCAGCCCTGCTCCTGCCCATTTTTTTTTCAGTCTTACCGGTCCGGGAGCATAAAACCGAACACCATCCTTTTCATGGTCTTTGATCCAACTGTCGGCTTCAATTTTGGTTTGGGTATTCATACGAATGGTTTCCTCGTCTGCATCTTCTGAATGATTGATTAGTACAATCACTTCAACGTTTTTCTCCGGCAAGGTACATTCCAACAGCGAATCCAACGTTTTTAGCAACTCCGGTTCGCGTAGGCAAGGAATTACAATGATTATTCCCGGGGCCTGTTTTGGCAACTCATCGATGAGAATTTTGTGTTGATTTTTTTCCAGGTACTTATCAGCAAACATAAAACAAAGCTAAAATAAAAAGCAAAAAAAATCCGGGCTTAACCCGGATTCCCATATAAATATCTATTGTAGTTATTCAGTTTTTGAAGCCTCATATTCAGCATTCAATGCTTCCAGAACTTCAGCAGTAATATTATTCGCCTCAGGACCTATCAACACATTTGCACCGTTTAAAATATAATCGTAACCGGCTTCTTCGTTGTAACGATCCAGGTAATCCAACAGGTCTTCCAGTATTCTGGTATTATTTGTTTGCTGAATTTCGGCCAGTTTAGTCGACAACTCCTGATCGAGTTTCTGTATCTCCTGCTCTTTTCCAACCAAACGGTCGCGTTCCTGAACGGCACGTTGTTCGGTTAAAAATCCACCACGTTGTAACTTTTCCTGAAACGCAGCAGCTTCTTTTTCAAAACTCTGACGTTTGGTTCCGTATTCTGTAGTGTAAGCTTCCTGCATTTTGTTAAACTCTTCAAGCAATTCCTCCGAAAGACTGTAGTTTACAATTACAGAATCAGCTTTTATATAAGCTATTTTCAACCCTCCTTCTGAAGATGCAACTGCCGGACTGATCGTTGAGCGATCACCCTGACTACCCGTTGCAAAATGCAAAACATATAACACTACCACTGCCACAAAAAGCACTACACTAACTATTAACGATGTTCCTTTCATCTTTTCAAATTTTTACTTCCTCGGTTACTTAAAATACCTGTTGCAAATATCAACAGCCACGTCATTAAACATTTATGTTCATCTATAAAACGCAGACAAAGATACTTTTTTAGCTGAAACGCACTACTCATATTAACACTTTTTTGATGTATTTAATAATCAGAAAGTTCTAATAAAAAGCTGCCATTAATCATGCTATGCCACTGATAAACATCATTGCAGGATTGTAGGTCAGCATTGTATTTTTATGCCGTAAGAAAGAGGAGTTACCAAAAACAAAGATGTTGAACAAATTAATTGCAAATATCATCCCTTTTATGCCAAAAAAACTGGTGTGGGTTTTCTCCAGGCGTTACATTGCCGGAGAAACCATGGAAGAGGGTTTGCTTGCTTCGAAACTTTTAAATGAAAAAGGGATAGAAGTAACCGTTGACATTTTAGGTGAATTTATTACCACACTTGAAGAAGCCGAAAAAAACTGCACACAATACCTTGAAGTTATTGAGCAATTTACCAACGAAGGCGTAAAAGGAAACTTCTCGGTTAAACCCACCATGTTTGGATTGCTAATTGATAAGGAAGTTTGCTATCAACTTATCCGCAATGTGGTTAAACTTGCTGTTGAAAAAAACTCGTTCATCCGCATCGACATGGAAGATTCACAGTGTGTGGATTTGGAACTGGACTTGTTTCGCAGGCTTCGCAGAGAATATCCGCAACATGTAGGATTGGTGCTTCAGGCGTATTTAAGAAGAACCGAAAGCGACCTGATTGCGCTAAACGACCTGAATGACAAAAACCATCCCATAAGTTTTAGGTTGTGTAAAGGAATTTATATTGAACCGGAGCACCTTGCTTTTAAAAAGTACGACGAGGTTCGTAAACATTTCCTTACCGATTTAAAATATATGCTTGAAAACAAAATAATTGTTGGCATTGCCACACACGATAAATACCTGGTTGAGGAATCGATGAAGATGATCGGGGAAATGAACATTCCGAAAGAGATGTACGAATTCCAGATGCTTTATGGAGTAACACCCGAACTGCGCCAGTTGATCGTTGACAATGGACATAAAATGCGTGTTTATGTTCCGTTTGGCGAAAAATGGTTTAACTACTCGACCCGAAGATTAAAAGAAAATCCAAAAATGGCTCAACATATAATTAAGGCACTTTTTATAAGGGGGTAATTTTTAGGAGTTAAACAGAAAAGGATGGCAGTGCCATCCTTTTTTTATGCCATTTAATCTATTAATATTACGATTTCACCAATTGACCGTTTGGGCACATGATGCACTCCGTTTTTATCGCGCCAGTACTTTATGTTTCCATTCTCAGCCTCATCTATAACTACCTGCTCTGCAGGTTTTCCAAGGGCGATTATCCAAAGTACCTCATGTTGATCTGGCAATCCTAACAATTTTGCAATTTTGGCTTTGTTTACCGACCCAATCATACATCCCCCAAATCCATCTTCAACCGCACCCAGCAATATGCTTTGCATCGCAATTCCGTCGTCGCAATAATGATTCTCTGTAATTTCCCGGTCTTTTACAACCACCACATAGGCAACGGGGCGCTCATCTTCATCCGGGCCTTTCCAGTCTGTGAGATAGCCGGCCCACGCCAAACAAGGAAATATTTTTGAACACATTTCGCGATTGGTAACAAAGGCATATTTTAGTGGTTGAGCATTTCTTCCACTGGCCGACAGCCTTGCCAATTCAATCCATTTTACAATTTGTTCTGCTGTAATTTTTACCGACTCATCAAAACGACGGTAACTACGGTTTCGCTTAATAAGTTCTTTGATCATGGTTTCCAAGATTTTGTGTGTTTCAAAATTAAAAGAAAAAAGGATAAAAGTGAGGTTAAAAAGAATTGCTGACCAAACTTAACCACTAGAAGAAATAACCTCACTCTACCCTTTTGAAGAAAACGAAGAACACAACTGTCTATTGTTCTGTAATAGTTTAATAAATGTTAATT
The DNA here is from genome assembly GCA_035635015.1 of Draconibacterium sp. Taxonomy (GTDB): domain Bacteria; phylum Bacteroidota; class Bacteroidia; order Bacteroidales; family Prolixibacteraceae; genus Draconibacterium. Next base: position 3,046 of record DASQBW010000494.1, read on the forward strand.
GGAAGGCCTTATAAATAACTTTTCCTCACGATGCACTCTTTTACAATAATTCTCATAGTTTTGTAGAACAGAACAGAACGGAGATTCTGATATTAGATTAATACTATGAGCAAGCTTACATTTACCATTGAAAAAAACTCAAATGTTCTAAAGTTCCAGCAACTAGTTGACGGCATTCTTGACTCTATCAGCCGGAACGAGTTAAAAGAAGGCGACATGCTTCCTTCGGTAAATCAGATCATGAAAGACTGTAAGCTTTCGAGAGACACTGTTTTTAAAGCTTATGCCGAATTAAAAAAAAGAGGCGTAGTGGAGTCGGTTCCCAACCGGGGTTATTTTGTTACCCGAAAAATTACTAAGGTATTTTTATTCCTCGACACATTTAAGGCTTACAAAGAAGTACTTTATCATTCTATTCTGAATTACTTGCCAAAAAATATCAGTGTCGATCTGCATTTTCATCACTATAACATCGATCTTTTTGATAAGATTATAACTGAAAGCGTAGGGCGTTACACCAAATATGTTGTAATGAATTTCGACAACAAAAAGGTGAAAAGTATTATTGATAAAATCCCGGAGAAACAATTGCTCATTATCGACTGGAAAATTAATGGTGAAGGTAAATCCTGTGTTTATCAAGATTTTGGAGAGGTCGTTTACAATTGTTTCGATGAAAATATTAATGTCATATTGAAATATAAACGTTTTACACTTTTTTACCCTGACTTTACCTATCACCCCTACGAAGTCGTCCAGAATTTTGAGCGTTTTGGAAAAAGTCGTAACATTAACTACAGGGTTATTACATCTTATGATGAGTTTGACTTGCAGGAAGGCGACCTATACTTTTTGGTTAGCGATCGTACCCTGGCGCGCTTTCTAGATCAGTGTTCTGATAAAGGGTATGAACCGGGCCGGGAAGTTGGTGTGATCTCGTACAACGAAACTCCAATGAAAAAATACGTTAAAGAAGGCATCACGGTAATCTCAACCGATTTCAACTTAATGGGACAAAAAGCTGCTGAGTTTATTGTGGAAGGCAAAAAAATCAATTACGAGGTACCTACAAGTTTAAAACTCAGATCATCATTGTAACCATGCAATAAAATAGTTTTGAAGAATTTGCCAATCAGCAAATAAGAATTAAATTTAAACCATATCAGAACAGAACAGTTCGAAAGATCAAATATCTTTAATAAATTAATATGTACCTACTTGGTATCGACATCGGCAGCTCATCAGTTAAGGTTTCTTTGTTGGACGCTAACAGTGGCAATGTGGTAGCTTCATCGTTTTACCCAAAACAGGAAATGAAAATTACCGCACACAAAGCAGGCTGGGCAGAACAAGAGCCTGAACTTTGGTGGGAAAATCTAAAGTTAGCATTGGCCGAGGTACTCTCTACCGCGAATATTGATAAAGAAAGTATTAAATCGATTGGTATTTCATACCAAATGCATGGTTTGGTTATGGTGGATAAAAACCAGAAAATTTTACGCCCGTCGATTATTTGGTGCGATAGCCGCGCTGCGGGTTATGGCGACAAAGCTTTTGAAGAAATTGGTGGCCAGCGTTGTTTAACCAACCTGCTAAACTCACCGGGTAACTTTACCGCATCGAAACTAAAATGGGTAAAGGAAAACGAGCCGGATACTTTTGCAAAGGTGGATAAAATTATGCTTCCGGGTGATTATATTGCCATGAAACTTACCGGCGAAGCACAAACAACTGTTAGTGGTCTTTCTGAGGGAATTATGTGGAATTTTAAAGAAAACGATCTGGCTACAATGTTGTTCGAGAATTACGGTTTTTCATCCGATATTATTCCTGAAATTGTACCAACATTTGCAA